>NZ_JAMYME010000025.1:0-92013 GCF_040318345.1 Mesorhizobium sp. M1169
TGGCGCTGACCTCGGCAAATTGCCTGCCTTTCGGCGCCAAAAGGGGAAGTGAGGGCGCGCGGCAGCGTTCCCTCCCCCTTGTGGGCAGGGTTAGGGTGGGGGTCCATCTTCGCAAGAATCCAAATGCGATTGCCCTGCCACAAGGGGGGAGATCGGCAGCTTCGGCCGACTGCTCAAGCTCGCCTTCACCGCCGCCATCCACAGCCGGTCGATGTTGGCCAGGAATTTCTCGTCGAGCTTTTCGAGGTGCTTCCAGTACATGCCGTCCTCGAAGAAATAGCCGAGTTCCTTCTCGATCCTGTCGGCCTCCTCCGCCTGATCGAGCCGCAGGCCGGCAAGCATCTGCGCCTTCATTTCCGATATTCGCGAGGAAGAAAGCGCGCCGAGTTCATCGAGCGTCAGCCGCGGGAAGACCAGCCGGCTGCGCGGCAGGTCGGATAGGTTGACGCACAGGCAGCCGCGCCGAAGCGCATGGATGAGCAGGCGGGCCGACTTCGCCTCGAGGTTGCGCAGGGTGACGTCGTTGCGCAGCGGATCGGCGCGGCCGACGCCGTAAAAATGCGTGTTGCCGGGCTGGTCGTAGATCATGTCGCAGCCAAGGAATGCCAGCACGTCCGGCTTCTGACTGTGGATCGTCCAGTAGGCCGCCGTCATCGACATGGTGCCGCCAGCATAGACGAAGCCGCCAAAGCTGTTTTGCGCCGGCACGTAATGCGAGGCGCTGAAGATCTGCGCCTGCTGCAGGGGACCGCCTTGCGGCATCCGCTCCGCCGGGAAATCGCCGGCATGGACGAGGAAATCCCAGTCGGGGCGCACGCGCCAGGCGTTGTTGATGGCGACGATCTTGCCGAAGGCCTGCTTGGGCCAGGCGGCGGAGCGCACCACATCGGGGGCGCTACCGATCAGCAAGATCACGTTTGGCGTTCCGTCGATCACCACAACCCTCTCGACCGGCCGAAATGCATCTCGATGCCGCCCGGTTGAACGGCTTTATGGCCTCAACGGCCCATCGAAAACACCAGCCGGATTTAAGCTGGCATCAACAAAAGGGAGCTTGCCAACCGGTTGTAAAATGTGGCCTTAGGCACCGTCGTACAAGCAGCAGGCAGGTTTTCCCGCTAGCCCAAAAACGACGATATGAGTTGGGCGATATATATTAGTTGACTAAACTAGCGGAACGTCCAATGCACATTCCCAGAACCGAACATGTCCTGTCTAGACCATGATATCTATATGGGACATTACTACATAAGCTGAACGCGACCTCGACGGTTCGGCGGCACAGCCCTCAGACGCCGCGGCTTTGCCGCCGCGCCTTTCGCCCCGGATCCGTAGATCAACCGGACGACGAACAGGAAATATCCAACCTGCATGACGATCAAGGTCAAGATCGTCCAGGCCAGCGTCTTCCAGATTGAACCCGTCGCAAGGTAAGTCGAGATCGCCACGATGGACGATGTGGTGGTCAGCCCCACCAGGAACTGTGGAAAGTTCATGACTTTTCTGCGCCGCCCCGAAACTCGCTACAGCCGGGACGAACTCCCCTAACCCATTACCCCGGACCAACGTTTTCACTATTTCAGCAATTGCGCAAGCACCAAATAGAACAGCAGTTAACGCATGCTTCCGTGATCAAGGGCTGCATGTCAGGTCACCAAGGTGGGCTGGCTTGGACAGCGGCTGCGCGTCCCCTACTCCCCAGCAACCTCCCTATACGCCCTCACCGCCCCATCAAGCCCACGTATTCGCCACGTCTCCCCTTCGCGCGCCTCGAGATAGGACGGGCCGAGCGGGACTTTCCCTCCGCCGTCCGGCAGGTCCAGCACGTAGACGGGATTGCAGATGCCCGACAGGCGCGCACGCAAGGCGCTGACCAGCGCCTGGCCCTCGGCGATCGTGGTGCGCCGGTGCGCCATGCCGCGCACGAGATCGCCGTGGTGCAGGTAGTAGGGTTTGACGCCAAGGCGATACATCAGCTCGCGGCACAGTTCTTCCAGCACCTCGACCGTATCGTTCACGCCTTTCAGCAGAACGCTCTGGTTCAGCAGCACGAAGCCGCCCTGCCGCAACGTGCGGCAGGCCCGCTCGGTCGCCTCCGTGATTTCGCGTGGGTGGTTGAAATGGGTGACGACAGTGACCATCAGCCGGCCCTGCAAGGCTTGAATCAACCCGCCGGTGACGCGCGACGGCAGCGCGACGGGTACGCGAGTGTGGATGCGCAACAGCCGCACATGCTGGATCGCCTCGACACGGGCGCGGATTTCCGCCAGCGCCCTGTCCGGCAGCGACAGCGGGTCGCCGCCGGTCAGGATCACCTCGCGGATTTCCGGATGGGCCGCGATATAGGCGAAGGCCGGCTCCAGCGCCTCGCGCGAAAAACCCCGGCCGATCGAGGTCAGCTGCTCCTTGCGAAAGCAGAACCGGCAATAGACCGCGCATTGATAGGTCGGGAACAACAGAACCCGGTCGGCATGTCGATGCGTCAATCTAGGCACGGGACTGAAGGCGTGGTCGGCGATCGGATCGTCGAGTTCGCCCTCCTGCTCTGCCAGTTCGGCGGGCGACGGGATGACCTGAAGCCGTATCGGATCGGCGGGGTCGTTCCAGTCGATCAGGTCGAGATAGGCCTTGGGAATGCGAACCTTGTGGCGCGTGGCCGCGGCTTTGGCCGCCGCCCGCTCGGCTGGCGACAGCGGCAGCGAATCCAGATCGCCTACCTGCCGCACGCCCTCGCGAACATCGTCCCGCCATGCGGCATCCGCCTCGCGAGCGCGCCGGTCATCGGCTGCCACGCCGGCCGCATCGACCGCCATGCTGGCGTCGGGGATGTCGGGATGTGAGGTCATCGCAGGCTCCTTGAATTTCGGGCCGGGGTACAGCATTGAAGCCAGGACTTGAAGGCAATAAGCGGTGTTTGGCCGGATTGGAGGGCGCGGCAGGAAGCCACAACCGGCCATGATCAGAACAATCGTCCAACATCGCTGACGCAAAACATTAGCTTGCTCTTATATTAGCTTGAGCGTATACACATAAACGGCCGGTGATCTACCCCCCAACCGGTTAGGCTCGGCGCCAGTTCCCTCCCTACCCCTCAGGTCAACGACGCCGGGCCGCTCGGGCCCGCCCGGTCGCCCGCGGTCGAGACCGGATCGTCGGCCTCTTCGATGTCGATCATGCCCCCTGCTCAAGCAGCACCCAGCTGAACATGCCAGCTGAACACATCGGCGATGCCCGCGTCTCTCGGCCTTCCCGTCGCCGGCCGCGGTCGCTAATCTCGGATTGTGAAAAAGCTGGAGAACAGCGTATGGCGAACGACTTGTCGCCAAGGCTTTTGGAGATCGTCAATGCGCTGCCTTTGCGGCAGGGCATGCGAGTGCTGGAGATCGGCTGCGGACCGGGTGCTGCAGCGCGCGAGATCGCGCGCCGGATCGGCGGCGGGCACGTGCTGGCGATCGACCGCTCGGCCAAGGCCATCGCGCAGGCCGGGGCCGCCTCGCGCGCCGAGATTGCAGCAGGCCGGCTGAGCCTTCGCCAGATCGCCATCGAGGACTTCGAGTTGGAGGCCGATGAGAAGCACTTCGACATTGCCGTTGCCGTGCGCGTCGGCGCGCTGGACGGGCGTCATCCCGAAGCAGGAAAAATTGCCCTGCGACGGCTCAAGGCGGCGTTGACCGCGCAAGGCCGGCTGTTCATCGACGGCGGCGATCCGCTGCGCGAAATTGCGATACATGGCTGAGCATCTCGTGCTTGGCCTCCGGCATCGAGCGTCTACGTGACCGTGAGCGGCAGAGCCGGCCTCAGCTCCGCAACCCCGGCGCCTCCTGCCCTGTGCGCTCGACATATTCGGTATAGCCGCCGCCATAGGTGTGGATGCCCTCGGGCGTCAGTTCCAGCACCCGGTTCGACAGCGCCGCCAGGAAATGGCGGTCGTGCGAGACGAACAGCATGGTTCCCTCGTACTGCGACAGTGCCGTGATCAGCATCTCCTTGGTGGCGATGTCGAGGTGGTTGGTCGGTTCGTCCAGCACCAGCAAATTGGGCGGATCGAACAGCATCAGCGCCATCACCAGCCGCGCCTTCTCGCCGCCCGACAGCACGCGGCATTTCTTCTCGATCTCGTCGCCGGAAAAGCCGAAGCAGCCGGCCAGCGCCCTGAGCGGCGCTTGGCCGGCCTGCGGAAACGCATCTTCCAGCGTCTGGAACACGGTGCGCTCGCCCTCCAGCACTTCCATGGCGTGCTGGGCGAAATAGCCCATCTTGACGCTGGGCCCGCGCGCCACCGTGCCATTGTCCGGCTCGGAAGCGCCAGCGACCAGCTTCAGCAGCGTCGACTTGCCGGCGCCGTTGACGCCCATGATGCACCAGCGCTCGCGGCGGCGCACCTGAAAATCCAATCCCTCGTAGATCGAGCGGCTGCCATAGCCCTTGTGCACGTTCTTCAGCGTCACCACGTCCTCGCCGCAGCGCGGCGCCGGCTGGAAGTCGAACGATACCTTCTGGCGGCGCTTGGGCGGCTCGACCCGGTCGATCTTGTCCAGCTTCTTCACCCGGCTCTGTACCTGGGCGGCATGCGAGGCACGCGCCTTGAAGCGCTCGATGAAGGCGATCTCCTTGGCCAGCATCGCCTGCTGGCGCTCGAACTGCGCCTGCTGCTGCCTGTCGGCAATCGCCCGCTGCTGCTGGTAGAATTCGTAGTTGCCGGAGTAAGCGGTCAGCGAACCGCCGTCGATCTCGACCACCTTGTTGACGATGCGGTTCATGAACTCGCGGTCGTGCGAGGTCATCAGCAGCGCGCCGTCATAGTTCTTCAGGAACTGCTCCAGCCAGATCAGGCTTTCCAGGTCGAGATGGTTGCTCGGCTCGTCGAGCAGCATGGCGTCGGGCCGCATCAAAAGGATCCTGGCCAGTGCCACGCGCATTTTCCAGCCGCCGGACAGCTTGCCGACGTCGCCGTCCATCATCTCCTGGCTGAAGCCGAGGCCGTCCAGCACCTCGCGCGCCCGGCCATCCAGCGCGTAGCCGTCGAGCTCCTCGAAGCGGTGCTGCGCCTCGCCGTAGCGGGCGATGATCTCGTCCATCTGGTCGGCCTGGTCAGGGTCGCCCATGGCGTGCTCGAGCTCGCGCATCTCGGCCGCCACTTCGCTGACCGGTCCGGCGCCGTCCATCACTTCGGCCACCGCACTGCGGCCTTCCATGTCGCCGACATCCTGGCTGAAATAGCCGATGGTGACGCCGCGATCGACCGAGACCTGGCCTTCGTCGGGCTGCTCCTCGCCGTTGATCATGCGAAACAGCGTCGTCTTGCCCGCGCCGTTAGGCCCGACCAGCCCGACCTTCTCGCCCTTCTGCAACGCAGCGGAGGCTTCGATGAAGACGATCTGCCTGCCGTTCTGCTTGCTGATGCTTTCGAGACGAATCATGGTTTTCCGGGGAAGGCCAAAGGAGAGTTCCTGCGCCAATACGCGATAGACCGCGCCGGCGGAAGCCCGCAGTAGTGAGGCGCCCCGCGCCAAATTGTCTGAACCCGCCAGTTGCTTCCCGGCTGGATCAGGCTTTGACGGCGTAGGGATGAGCCGGCGGATCAGCTATCGGTAAGCGCCTTCGTCGTCGCCATTTTGACCCCGGCGGCGGCAAATGCCGCATTGTGCCGGGCGATGATCTCCGCGGCGGTCTCGCTGGCCGCGTCGAGCGTGCTGTGGGCGTCGGAAACCACGGTGACGCCCAGGCCCGCTGCAAAGGCGCCCTTCACCGTGGCCGCCACGCAGAAATCGGTCTGCGCGCCGATCAGAACGACCTCGCCGGCGCCCTGCCCGGCCACCCATTCTGCAAGGGCGGCATTGCTGAACGCATCGCCGACACGCTTGGCGAAAGTCGGCTCGTCCTCGGCCTGGCCGAGCGCCGGCCACACCGGCCAGCCCGGCTCACCCGGCGCCAGAGGATCGCCCTGCGGCCCGTCATGCCTGATGAAGGCGACTTTGCGCCCGCTGCGCCGTGCCCATTCGATCAGCGCGCGGGTGCGGGCAACGATGCCGTCGGCATCATGGATCGGCGGTTCGGCAACACCGTCGAACATGCCGATCTGAAGGTCAATCACGATGAGCGGCGCAGCGGCCGCGGGGCTGGTCTCTGACATGGACGCGAGCATAGCGTGGGTGGTAGGCGGGTCAAGTATACGCGCCGAAGCCGACGCTGGAGCTGCTGATCTCCCCCTCGTGGGGCAGGGCTATCGCAGGTGGAAAGCCGAGGCTTTCGCTCTACGATGGACCCCCACCCCTAACCCCTCCCCACAAGGGGGAGGGAGACTTCCGTTGGCACTGACCTCGGCAAATTGCCTGCCTTTCGGCGCCAAAGGGGAAGTAAGGGCGCGCGGCAGCATTCCCTCCCCCTTGTGGGGAGGGTTAGGGTGGGGGTCCATCTTCGCAAGAATCCAAATGCGATTGCCCAGCGCAACAGTGGGGTGTCCAAGCCCCGGCGACGAAATTGGATATCCCGCAATCAATCCGGCGCCCCGGCGAAAAGCACCATCCTATCGGCGCCGCCAGCCGGCCAGTCCCTGATGCTGCGGTCGTAGCCGCCGGTCAGCACCGTGCCGCCCGCGGCAAAGGCAACCGCATAGATCGGGCCGGACTGGCTGTCGAACATGGCGAGCTGGTTGCCGGTCTCCATGTCCCACAGCCGCGCCGTGCCGTCGAGCGAGCCTGAGAGCAGCCGCTCGCCGTCGGCTGAGAGCGCCAGGGCGTACACGGTGCCTTCATGGCCGTCGAAACGGCGGACCTCGCGGCCGCTGTCCAGATCCCACAGCTTGATCGTGTAATCGCCGCTGCCGGTGATGACATGGTGCCCGTCGGCGCCAGCTGCCGCAGGCATCGCGGCGTTGCCGGGAGGCCGGTGGTGCGCTAGATCGCTCGCCGAGGATCTCGCTCGAGGCCAGCAATGGACGATTGGAAGCTACCTTGGGACGGCGGTTGCCTGTGCGCCGGAATACGCTTTCGCATCAGCGCCCCGCCCTTGCTGACGATGGCGTGTCACTGCACCGGCTGCCAGAAGCTGAGCGCCAGCGCGTATTCCCTGACCATCGCCGTGCCCAGCGACGGTTTCGCCGTCACCCAGGGCGAGCCGGTGGTCGGCGGCCTGCACGGCCCGCATCGCCAGCTCTATTGCCCGCATTGCAAGAACTGGATGTTCACGCGCCCGCATGGCCTGGACTTTTTCGTCAACATTCGTGCGACCATGCTGGACCAGCACCAATGGTACGTGCCTTTCGTCGAAGTCTTCACTTCGGAAAAGCTGCCCTGGGCTTCGACCGCCGCTAGCCACAGTTTCGCTACGCAGCCCGACCTCGAGGGATACGCCCCTCTGATCGAGGCGTTCGCCCGCGAAGCGGCGCGGCCAACTTGACTGGTTGCCGCCCGGAAAGGCGGCGCCAGCCTCCGTGCCTCACTTCAACTCCACCCAGACCGGCGCATGATCGCTGGCGCCGGTCTCGCCGCGCACGTCGCGGTCGATGCCCGCCGCTACCAGCCGGCGCGACAGCTTCGTGCTGAGCAAGATATGGTCGAGGCGCAGGCCGGCATCGCGCGGCCAGCGGTTGCGGCGATAGTCCCAGAATGTGTAGAGCGTCTCGTTCGGGTGCTTCTTGCGCAGCGCGTCAAGCCAGCCCTGGTCGAGCAGCCGCTGGAACGATGCGCGGCTTTCCGGCTGGACCAGCGCGTTGTCGTCATAGGAGCGGGTCGGGTAAATGTCGCGCGGCTCGGGCACGATGTTGTAGTCGCCGGCCAGCACCACCGGCAGGCCGGTGTCGAGCAACTGCGCCGCATGCGCCTCCAGCCTTTCGTGCCAGTTGAGCTTGTACTGGAATTTCGGGCCGGGCTGCGGATTGCCGTTCGGCGCGTAGAGGCAGGCGACGACGATGCCGTTGACCGCAGCTTCGATGTAGCGCGCCTGCTGATCGCTATCGTCGCCGGGCAGCGCCTCGCGGGTCAGAACGGGTTCTGCGCCACGCGAAAGGATGGCGACGCCGTTCCAGGTCGGCTGCCCGACCCAAACCGCGCCGTAGCCGGCCGCCGCCAGCGCAGTGCGCGGAAACTGCGTCTGTCTCGCCTTGAGCTCCTGCAGGCAGGCGATGTCGGGTTTGGCGGCGGCCAGCCATGCGAGCAGGTTCGGCAGCCGGCTGTTGATGTTGTTGACGTTGAAGGTGGCGATCTTCATCGGCCTGCTTCAGCGCACGATGCGTTCGGTCCACGCCTTCACCGCATCAGCGAGCGTCTTCAGATGATCGGCGGTGGAGAAGCCGGAGATGTTTTTGCGCGGCTTCAGATCATGGTCGCCGTCTTCCAGCCAGAAGATCTCGATTGCGTCGGACAGAGCATAGGTCGCGACCTCGTCTTTGGTCCCGAACTCGTCGCGCGTGCCCTGGAAGATCAATGTCGGCGTCTTGAGATCGGCCAGGTGTTTTGTCCGAAGCTGCGTCGGTTTGTCAGGCGGATGGAAGGGATAGCCGAGACAAAGCAGCCCTGAAATCTCGCCCTTCGAAAACATCTCGTCGGCGATCATCGAAGCGACGCGTCCGCCCATCGACTTGCCGCCGATGATCAGCGGACCCTTCACGCCCTTCGCCCGGAGGTCGGCGATCGCCTTGACGTATTCCGGGTTAACCGTCTCGGCGCGCGGCGGCGGCTTGCGGTGGCCGTAGCGGCGAGCCGCCATGTAGTGGAATTCGAAGCGCGCGACGCGGAAGCCGGCTGCGGCTAGCGCTTTTGCCGTGGCGGTCATCGAGGCCGAGTCCATAGGAGCGCCTGCGCCATGGGCGAGCAGGATGGTGATTGGGGCGGTGTCGGGGCCATCGAAGAGGAAGGTTGTCATGGGGACTCCAACGCTGGTGACCCCTTCTCCCCTTGTGGGAGAAGGTGGCCGAGCGAAGCTCGGTCGGATGAGGGGTGTTCCAGGGAATGCCGACGCCTCATTTCTTCCAACACCCCTCAACCGTCTCGGCGCTGCGCGCCGATCCACCTTCTCCCACCAGGGGAGAAGGAGGCGCTACTACCTCACCCTGCCGACATCCGCGCCAGCTGCAAATCGACAAACTGGATGCCCCGCGCGGCCGTGCGCGCCCATTCGGAGTTGGGATCGAGTTCGAGGTAGCGCACCCAGCGACGCCGCGCCTCAGCCAAACTACCGGCGTCGAACTCCAGCCTCGCAAGGTTGAACACCGCGTCGGCATAATTGGGATCGAGTGCGATCGCCTTCAGCAAATGGCGGCGCGCCGAGGCTACCCGCCCCTCTTCGCTCATCAGCCCGGCGAGATTGAACCAGGCCTCGACGAAGCCGGGATCGAGCTTTATGGCGCGGGCATAGTCGTGCGCCGCCTCGGCCGCGTGGCCGGCGGCGCGCAGGCAGTTGGCGCGGTTGAAGGCGGCGATGGCATCGCTTGGGTCGATGGCCAGGCAGCGCTGGTAGAGCGCCGCCGCCTGCTCGTGCTCTTCAGCCCCTTCCGCCGCCTCGGCATCGGCGAACAGCTCTTCCAGCGTGTCGTCATCCTGCGTTCCCAGATCGAACAGCAGCTGGCCGTCGAGTTCGCTCTGGCCGCCTTCGAGATAGATCGCATCGGCCCGCCCGTGCTGCGAGCCGACGGCGAGCGACTTGGCGGTGAGCGAGGCGACCGGGCCCGAGCGGTGCACCGAGCGCGCAATCGCCCCCCACGAGGCGCCGCCGGCAACCAGCCCGGCATATTTGCGGGCGAGGATCAGGTCGCGAAAGGAATACGGTTCGCAATCATGCTCGAAGGCATCGAACAGCGACAAAAGGTCGAGATCCTCGCCGGTCAGCCGCGACTGGTCGATCAGCGACTGCCGCGACAGCGCCGAAGCCTCCGGCGCTTTCATCAGGCCGAGCAGGCGCAGGAAGCCGTTCTCGCTGACCAGCTTGCGCCCGGCCGCGCGCTCCGCAGCAGCGCGACGCTCGATCTCGCCATCGCCGGCTTTGGCGAGCAACTTGCGGCCCAACACGACATGTGTGGTGCGCCGAGTGACGCCGCGCCGCAACTGGCCGTGCTGGCGCTCGACCTCGCGCGCCGCCAGCCTGAGCGGAAAGGCCGCCAGCGCGCCGACGATGCCGAAGACCGTGCCGGCGAGAGCCGTCACGCCTTGCTCTTGCCGACGGCTTTGAGAAGGTTCGCCTTGAGCGGGTTTTCCTTGGCCGCGCCAGCGCCGGCCTTGGCGGATTTCGCCGCGGGCTTGGCCGTTTCATCGGCCTTGCTCTTCGACTTGGCCGGCGGCTTGGCCGATTGCGACAGGCTCGCCTTCAGCGCATCCATGAGATTGATGACATTGCCGCGCTCCGGGGCCGCCGCGATGATCGGCTTATGGCCCTTCAGCTTCTCGCGGATCATCGCCATCAGCGCGATCTCGTAGCGGTCCTCGTAATTCTTCGGATCGAAGGTGGTTTCCTTCTGCTTGATCAGCGCCTCGGCCAATTGCAGCATTTCGGGATCGGGGTTTCCGGCCGGGATATTGCCGAAATACTCAGCCGTGCCACGCACTTCGTTCGGATTCCTCAAGGTGCAGACGAACATGCCGTTCTCGCGCGCGCCGATCGTCACCACGCGCTCGCGGCTGGACAGCACCAGGCGGGCGATCGCCAGCTTGCCGGATTTGCGCATCGCTTCGCGCAACACGGCAAAGGTCTCCTCGGCCATTGCGCCGTCCGGCGCCAGGTAATAGGGCGCGTCCTGATAGATGACGTCGACCGAATGCTCGTCGACAAAAGCCTCGATGTTCATCGTATGGTTGGATTCGATGCGCACCGCATCGAGATCGGAGTCCTCGATGATGATGTACTGCTTGTCCTCGTATTCGTAGCCCTTGACCAGGTCCGAACGCTCGACCAGCCCGAGCTCGGGGTCGACCGGCTTCATGTTGATGCGGTTGTGCGTCTTCTTGTGCAGCTGGTTGAAGCTGATGCGTTCACTCGCGCTCGTCGCCGGATAGAGCCGGACCGGACAGCTGACCAGACTGAGCTTGAGGTAACCTTTCCAACTTGCCCTGGGCGCCATGAAATACTCCTACGCGGCCTTGTGCTGTCGAACTGTTCGCAGCGTTCATTCGTCCGGAGGACGAATGCGGCTGCCGAAATCCTACATTGCCCTTACAATACCGGCAAATCCCTAGCGAAATCTTCCTCCGCCGGAGCCCCTGCAGGTAAGAGGTCCGTGGCGAAGAATAATTCAAATTTTCCGGAGCGTCGATGGAGTCTGGGGCCGCGCCCGCGGGACTATCTCGCAGTGCCCATCACCGGCAAATCCCGGGCGAAATCTTCCATGTCGGCCCAAGGGTCGCCTGACGTCGCCAGCAGGCCCGGCAGTGACGAATAATTCAGATCCTGCGGGGCATCGATGGTCGCCAGGTCGCTCCAGCTCACCGGTGTCGAGGCCGGCAAATTGGTGCGGGCGCGCAGCGAATAGGGAGCCGCCGAGGTGTGGCCGCGCGCATTGCGGTGATAATCGATGAAGATGCGCCGCTTGCGGTTATCCTTGCCCATGGTGGTGGTGAAAGTGTCGGGCGCGGTGGCGGCAAGATGCGTCGAGATGGCGCTGGTCGCCTGGTGCAATTTCTTCCAGTTCTGCTTTTGCGTCACCGGTACTGATATGTGGATGCCGTGGCCGCCGGACGTCTTGGCGAACGGCACCAGCCCTAGCGCTTCCAGCTCGCCCTTAATGTGCACCGCCGCCTCAACCACCTCGCGCCAGGCGATCCCCTCGCCCGGGTCGAGGTCGAAAACGACCAGGTCCGGCTTGTCGAGCCGCGTGCGATGGGTGCCCCAGGTGTGGAACTCGACGACACCGAACTGCGCCAGGGCCAGATAGCCCTTGGCGTCTTCCACCGAGAGATAGGATTTGGTCTCGCCCTCCGAATTGGTCGCTTCGAAAGTCGCCACGGATGACGGCATGCCGGTGAAGGCGTGGCGCTGGAAGAAACAGTCCTGCGGCCTGCCGGTCGGGCAGCGCACCAGCGACACCGGCCGGCCGAGAATGTGCGGCAGCATGAAATCGCCGACCAGCGCATAATAGACGGCAATGTCGAGCTTGGTCGGGCCGGTCTTGCCGAACAGCCGCCGCGTCGGGTTGGTCACCCAGATGGTGGCGAGGTCGGCCTCGGCGATCAGCCGCTTGCGCTTGGCCGAAACCGGCGTCGACAGGCCGACGTCGCGCAGGCCGCGGAACACGGCATGGCGCAGCGCATTGTCGGTGGTCCGGTTGGCGTAGTGGATATGCGCCGAAAGCAGCGGCCGCACCCATTTCATCTCGCGCATGATTTCGCGCGGAACGCCTTCTGGCGCGGATGCACCCGCCCTTAGCGGCTCCAGCCTGGCCAGCAATTCGCCGGCGGTTCCCGCATCGAAGCCGGTGCCGACCTTGCCGCGATAGTGCAGCTCGCCGTCCTCGAATTCGCCGAGGCCGAGTGCGGCCAGCCCCTCGGCCGCATCGGAGACTGTGTAGCCGGCGATGACGAAGTCGCCGGTCTGAAGCGCCTTGGTCTTGGTCCAGGTCTTGGTACGGCCGCTCTGGTAGATTGCCGTGGCGCGCTTGGAGACGACACCCTCGAGCCCCATCTCGGACGCCTGGTCATAAAGTGCCTGGCCGTCTCCTTCGACATGATCGCTGAGCTGGATGGCCGAATTGGCGCCGAGACCGGACAGCAATTGAGAAAGCAGCGCCTTGCGCCGGCGGAGCGGCGCTTGTCTCAGGTCCCAGCCGTCGAGATACAGAAGATCGAAGGCGTAGAAGTGGAGTTTGTTGCCGGCGCCTTCGGCCAGCGCATTCTGCAAAAGGGCAAAGCGGCTGATGCCCTTGGCGTCGAGCGCGACGACCTCGCCGTCGATGATCGCCTCGCGGCACGGCAGCCTGGCGAAGGCAAGCGGCAGGTCGCCATAGCGCTTCGTCCAGTCGAGGCCGGCGCGGGTGATCAGCCTGACTGCGCCGTTAGCGAGATGCGCCATGGTGCGGTAGCCATCGAATTTGATCTCGTGCAGCCAGACTTCGCCCGTTCGGGCCGCTGGGTCATCGCCGCCCGGCGGTTTCGAAACCTGCGTCGCCAGTTGCGGCTCGATGCGGGTGGGCAGCGGCGCCTTGACGGCGCCCGGCAAAGCACCTGGCTTCAGCACCACCGGCCTGGCAGGCTTGGCGGCCGGCTTCGGCGTTGCCGCCAGTTCCTCGATGCGGCGTCCGGATTTGACGCTTTCCGGCCGGGCTTCCAGGATGTCGAGCTTGGCGTCGGCGGCGAGATCGCGCTCCTTGAACAGCAGCCAGTTCTTCTTGCCCGCATCCTCGCCGGGCTTCGGTTTCAGCCGCGTCAGCATCCAGCCGCCATTCAGCTTTTCGCCGGCGAGGCGGAACTTGAAGGAACCGGTGCGCAGGCTCTTCTCGACATCGTCCATCGGCGCCCAGACGCCGGTGTCCCAGACGATCATCGGCCCGCCGCCATATTCGCCTTCGGGAATGACACCTTCGAAGTCGATATACTCGAGCGGATGGTCCTCGGTCTCGACCGCCAGCCGTTTGTCGGCGGGGTTGAGCGACGGGCCGCGCGGCACCGCCCAGCTCTTCAGCACGTCGCCGACCTGCAGGCGAAGGTCGTAGTGGTCGGCGGTGGCGTGGTGCTTGTGAACGACGAAGCGGTTGCCTTCCCCGGCAACCAGCCCGCCGGCGGGTTCCGGCGTCCTCGTGAACTCGCGCTTGGCGCGATAGGCCTTGAGCTTTGGCGGGGCGGTCACGGCCACATGCTCTTGCGCAAAAACAACGGCTTGATGCGCATGTCTTGAATCATTTTGTCAGCATGCGGCAGGTCGGCGTCATGCCGCTCAATCGTCGGTGGCCGGCGTCAATTCGAGCTCGGCCGGCGACAGGCCCTGCTGCAGCTGGCTGAGCCGGAATTCGTCGACCCAATAGGCCTCGCCGTTGACCAGCACCCGCGCGCTGTAGCTGCCGGCCGAAAAACGCTGCGCGGTGATGTACACCTTGTGGCGGTCGAGCGCGTTCCGCACCGCGGCGCGCTTGGATTTCTGACTGGCGACGGAACTGGCCATGCTGGTTACTCACGCACAAGCCGCAAGGCGGCGTGCCTTAAGGATGGCCGAGAGCGTGTCGGCTGTCAATTTGGCGGTCGCTGCGAGCCGCGCGCGGTAGCGCGTTCTTGCGCAAAGCTCCGGCCTTGGCTAGCATCCGCCGGCAGGCACCGAGCGGAGGAGAACGTCGCGGTGGACCGGCTGGAGCGCCGTTGCGTCCCTTCAAACACGAGTTGGGCGCTCGAAGGACACTCCATTTTTGAATCGACGCAAGGAACCTTCCGGAAAACCCATTCCGGTTTCGGGGTCGTGCGCTCATCTGGGAGGAGACTAAATTGATCAACAGACGTGAATTCCTGCTGTCGACCGCGGCGATGGGCGCTTTGGCGCTGGCCGCTCCGCAACTGGCTTTTGCCCAGGACAAGCTGACCATCCTGGGTTCGGTGCCGAGCCTCGGCTTTCCGTTCTTCGTGCACATGCTGAACCAGATCAAGGCGGAAGCCCAGGCGCAGGGCGTCAACCTGGTCGAAAGCGACGGCCAGAATTCGGCGCCCAAGCAGACCGCCGATATCGAAGCGGCGCTCGTGCAGAAGGTCAACGCCATCGTCATCTCGCCGCTCGACGTCAATGCGCTGGCCCCAGCCATCGAGGAAGCGGTCAAGGCCGGCGTTCCCGTCGTCACCATCGACCGCCGTGTCGAAGGCGTCGAGGGCATCCTTGCCCATGTCGGCGCCGACAACGTCAAGGGCGGCGAGGCCGAAGCGAAGGCCATGGTGGCGGCATTCCCGAACGGCGCCAAGATCTTCCATCTGCAGGGCCAGCCCGGTGCCGGCCCGGCGATCGACCGCAACAAGGGTGTGCACAACGTCCTCGATCCGATGAAGGACAAGTACCAGATCATCTTCGAGCAGACCGCCAACTTCGCCCGCGCCGAGGCGCTGTCCGTCACCGAGGCCGGCCTTGCCGCCAACGGCAAGCCCGACGCGATCATCTGCGCCAATGACGACATGGCGCTTGGCGCGGTTGAAGCCTGCGCGGCGCGCAACTTTACCGACGTCAAGATCTACGGCTTCGACGCGCTTCCCGAAGCGCTGGTCGCCGTGCGCGACGGCAAGCTGGCCGGAACGGTCGAGCAATTCCCCGGCGAACAATCGCGCACTGCGGTGCAGATCGCGGTCGCCTACGCCAGGGACAAGACCGAGCCGAAGGAAAAGCTGGTGCTTTTGACGCCGATCGTCATCGGCAAGGACAATCTCGACAAGGCGGAGAGGCTGGGCGAGACGAAGTAAGGTTGCACAAAGGGCGCGCAGCGGCAAAAGTAGCATTCTGTCGCGCCCCCCTCTGCCCTGCCGGGCATCTTCCCCACTTGGGGGGAGATCGGGAGCTTCGCCGATGGCGCCTTTTCTGCAACGCAGGAAGATTGGCGAAAGACATCCAATCTCCCCCTCGTGGGGAGATGTCCGGTAGGACAGAGGGGGCGCTGTCCCGCCATCAATCGCAAATTGGGAGCAACCTTTGCCCGCAGCCGAAGCCGCAGCGCCTTCACCCTCTCCCGCCCTGCTCACCGTCGAGGGCGTGACCAAGCGCTTTGCCGGCGTCACCGCGCTGAACGACGTATCGCTTGAAGTCCGCCCCGGCGAGATCCTCGGCCTGCTCGGCGAGAACGGCGCCGGCAAGTCGACACTGCTCAAGATACTCTCCGGCGTGATGCCGCCGTCCAGCGGCCGCATCGTCTTCGACGGCGTCGAATTCAGCCCGCACAATCCGCAGGATGCGAAACGCCTCGGCATCGTCACCATCTACCAGGAACTGAGCCTGATCCCGACGCTGACGGTAGCGGAGAACATCTTCATCGGTCGCGCGCCGCTCGGCCGGTTCGGGCTGGTCAGCTGGCGAAAGATGGTGGAAGACTCACGCGCGATCATCGCTCGCGTCGGCCTCGACCTCGACCCGGCGACGCCGGTGTCGGCGCTGTCGGTGGCCGAGCAGCAGCTGGTCGAGATCGCCCGCGCGCTGTCGCTGAAGAGCCGCTTGATCATCATGGACGAGCCGACCTCGGCGCTGACCGAAACCGAAGTGCACAGGCTGATGTCGATCATGGACCGGCTGCGCAAGGATGGCGTCGCCATCATGTTCGTCACCCACCGGCTGGAGGAGGCCGCGGCGATCTGCGACCGGATGACGGTGCTGCGCGACGGCAGGCTGGCCGGCCATCTCGACCGCGAAGGCGGGCCGATCAAACTGCCGAAGATCATCGAGAAGATGGTCGGCCGCGCCGCTTCCGAGCTCTATGCCAGGCCGACGCAGCGCGACGTCGCCGGCGACGTCCGGCTCTCGGTGCGCGGCCTGCGCACGGTGCGCGATCCGCAGGCGCCGCACGCCATCGTGCTCGAAGGCGTCGATCTCGACCTCAAGGCGGGCGAAATCCTCGGCGTCGCCGGGCTCGTCGGCTCCGGCCGCACCGAGCTCGCCCGCGCCATCTTCGGCGCCGACCGCATTGCCGCCGGCACCATCATGCTCGACGGCAAGCCGATCGCGCCCGCCTCACCCGCCGACGCCATCGAGCTCGGCATCGGGCTGGTTCCGGAAGACCGCAAGCACCAGGCAATCTTCGCAGCACTCGCCATCCTCATCAATTTCTCGATCGCCGCGCTCGACCGCTACTCCAGTGTCGGTTTCATGGCCGAGCGGCGCGAACGCGAGGCGCTGGCGAACTACAGGAAGATGCTGTCGATCCGCATGGCTTCGCCCGAGCAGGCGATCGAGGGCCTGTCCGGCGGCAACCAGCAGAAGGTGATCCTTGCCCGCTGGCTGGCGCGCGATCCCAAGGTGCTGATCGTCGATGAACCGACGCGCGGCGTCGATGTCGGCGCCAAGGCGGAAGTGCACCAGATCCTGGTGGAGCTCGCGGCGCGCGGCATCGCCATCATGATGATCTCGTCCGAGCTGCCCGAAGTGCTTGCGGTGTCGGACAGGATCGTCACCATGCGACGCGGGCGCATTACCGGCGAGATGCCCGGTATTGAGGCGACCGAGGAGAAACTGATGGAACTGATGGCGCTCGACCAGAAGCAGGAAGCAACGCAATGACCAGCACGACCGAACGGAGCCAGCGCGGCGGCGTCAATATTGCGCGCCTGCTGATGAGCTTCGGCCCGCTGATGTTCCTGGCGTTGCTGATCGTCGTCTTCACCGTGCTGAAGCCGAGCTTCATCGACCCGATCAACCTGTTCAACATCATGCGCCAGATCTCGATCACCGGCCTGATCGCGCTCGGCATGACCTTCGTCATCCTCACTGCCGGCATCGACCTGTCGGTCGGCTCGCTGCTCGCCTTCTGCGGCATGGTCGCGGCGGTGGTGGCCAAGGGCGGCACCGCCAACACGCTGTCGCTGTCGACGTCTGGCACGCAAGGCTATGGCTGGTTCGCCGCGCTTCTCGCCGCCGTCGTCGTCGGTGCCGTGGCCGGCGGCGTCCAGGGCTTTGCCATCACCAGGCTGAAAGTGCCGCCCTTCGTCGTCACGCTTGGCGGCCTCACCGTGTTTCGCGGCCTGACCTTGACGATTTCCAATGGCGGCCCGATCTCCGGCTTCGACGCCTCGATGCGCTGGTTCGGTACCGGCCTGATCGGCCCGGTTCCGGTGCCGGCGATCATCTTCGCGATTGCCGCGATCCTTTGCCATATCGTGCTGCGCTACACACGTTACGGCCGCGCGGTCTATGCCGTCGGCGGCAATGCCGAGGCGGCACGACTCTCCGGCCTGCGTGTCGACCGCATCCTGATCTCGGTCTACATCATCGTCGGCTTCTTCGCCGGCCTTGCCGCCTTCGTTTTGTCGGCGCGGCTCAACTCCTCCGAAGCCGTCGCCGGCATCGGCTACGAGCTGACAGTGATCTCGGCTGTCGTCATCGGCGGCACCTCGCTGTTCGGCGGCATCGGCAGCGTCGGCGGCACGGTGGTCGGTGCAGGGCTGATCGGCGTGCTGCAGAACGGGCTGCAGTTCAACAATGTCTCGTCCTACACGCAAAGCATTGTCATCGGCCTGATCCTCATCCTCGCCGTGGCCTTCGACCGCTGGCTGAAATCGCGGGTAAGGCGGTGATACAGGTGCCATGCCTATCCAGGTCGGCGGGCCAGCACCCCCCTCTGTCCTGCCGGACATCTCCCCCTCAAGGGGGGAGATTGGACGTCGCTCCAGCTTTCGCCAATCTCTAAAGAAGGGAGAATTTTCGGCGAAGCTGCCAATCTCCCCCCTTGAGGGGGAGATGTCCGGCAGGACAGAGGGGGGTGTTCAAGCGCAGCATAGAGAAGATGGGCAAGATTCGCGCTGAGGAATAGAAGTAGTGAATCACTATCCCGTACCTCCCCGTAACCGCGGCAATGCGCGCAAGATGCGCAAGGCCATGACGGATGCCGAGCTGAAGCTCTGGAATGAGGTCAGGGCGCATCGACTCATGGGGCTGGCATTTCGGCGGCAGATGCCAATTGCAGGCCATATTGTCGATTTTGCCTGCCCGGACAAAAAGCTGATTGTCGAACTGGATGGCTCCCAGCATGCCCGGGCCGATGCCTCAATATCGGACGCTACCAGAAGCGCACGGCTTGAAGCGCTGGGCTGGACTATCCTGCGGTTCTGGAACGACGACGTCATTCGCGATATCGACAATGTCTGCCAGCACATAGTCATGGTGGCCGGCGCGGATGTGCGCTGAACTCAGCCGTGCAGGGCCGGCGGGACAGCACCTCTCTGTCTTGCCGGACATCTCCGCTCAAAAGGGGCAGGTTTCTGAGGCGAGGTGCCAATGACCCAAATAAGAACCATGACCGAACAGGACGTTCCGGCGGTGTCGCGGCTGCTTGGAGGGTCCTGGCGACACACCTATTCGCCGATCCTGGGTGCCGAGACGACGGCACGGCTGTCGGATGAGAGGCACGCGCCGGAGCGGTTGGCGGCCGAGCTCAGGGACGACAGCAAGATGTCCTTCGTCGCCGAGCGGGCTGACGGCTCGCTCGCCGGTTATGCGATGGCAGCGATGGACGACAAGGGCGAGGTCATGCTCGAGCGGCTCCATATAGACAAAACAGAGTACGGCACCGGCCTTGCCGCCGACCTGCTGCATGCCGTTCTTGCCGCGCATGCGGGTATTCCCAGCATCGCCCTGGAAGTGATCGAGGGCAACGACCGCGCAATCGCCTTCTATCGCAAGCACGGCTTCGAGGTCGTCGAGCGCCGGCCGGCTGCACACGGGGTGGGCGGCCATGCCTCGCTGATCATGCGCCGGCTGCTACCGATGGCTTAGTAGGCGAAAGCGGCTGAGCGCGTAATCTCCCCCCTCGAGGGGGAGATGGCCGGCAGGCCAGAGGGGATAGCCGCGCGTGAGGCGCCAACTTTCTCTTTCGTCCAACATGGCGTCGCGCCAGGACGTACCGACCCCCTCTGTCGCCTTCGGCGACATCTCCCCCTCAAGGGACCCTCAAGGGGGGAGATTGGCGACTTCTCCAACCGCTCAGGCTGGGGCGTTGACGCGCTGTGCGCGCGTTGCCCAATCGGCAACCGTCGCGCCAGCAACGCTCTCGCCGGCAACCATCCCGTTCGTCTGCGGCGCAAGCAGGTCGTTGCGGCGGGCGAAGGCAACGAAGGTGGCGCGCGCCGTCTCGGCGTCGATCTCTCCTTCCAGTGCTGCACGGCACGCTTTTGCGGCGATGTCATGCGCGGCCGTCCGGCTCGTTGCCGGCCACTCAGCCAAAAGTGCATAGGCCTCAGCCGCGCTTTCTATCTTCGTCGGCGTACCGAGGCCGGCGAGGATGGTAACCGGCTTCTCGAACGAAGCACGATCCATGAAACTCTCCTTTCCTGGCTCAATCGGCTGCTTGCGGAACTCAACCGCGCGGGCGCTTCGATCCGCCTGCAGGACGGCGTCGATCGGTGAATGCAATACGGCTTGCATGCCCGGCCGCGGCAGCAGCCGATGCACCTTGACCAGCGCCTCGAGCCAGGCCGCCACGCCCAGCGGCGGATGTTCGCGCCCGTAGAGCCACGCCTTTGCCTTGGCGAGCGGGTATCCCGCCTCTTCGGCGAAATCGGTTTCCGACCAACGCAGCAGGCGCAGGCATTCGCGCATCCGCGCCGCGATCATTTGCGCTCCTCCGTGCCGGCCCCCACGCGTTGAGCCGACAGAAACATCAGCGTGTAGGCCGCCTTGCGGCGGTCCCAGCCGGCCGACTCGGCCATATCCAGCAAGCCGTCGACCAAAGGCGCCAGCGCCGCCCTGCAGTCGGCTTCATAGTTGAAATCGTTTTTCGGGCGGGTCGGCGCCGCGATCTTTCCAAAACTGTCCATCATATCCATGGCAACACCTGCTCAGCATTAGTCCCGGACCGGCAAGACCGTGCCCGCTTTTGGCGGACACGGTCCATCTGCCGTTTCGAAGTCGCGCTTTGGAAGCCTGGCCTTAGAAGTCCATGCCGCCACCGCCGGGCATGGCCGGCGCGGCAGCTTCCTTCTTCGGCTTCTCGGCCACCATCGCCTCGGTCGTCACCAGCAGGCCGGCAACAGAGGCGGCACCCTGGAGAGCAGTGCGCACGACCTTGGCCGGATCGATGACGCCTTGACTGTAGAGGTCGCCGAACTCGTTGGTCTGCGCGTTCCAGCCATAGCCGAAGTCGGTCGTCTCGCGCAGCTTGCCGACGATGATCGAACCTTCGGCGCCGGCATTCTCGGCGATCTGGCGCACCGGCGCTTCGATGGCGCGACGCACGATGTCGACACCGGTCTTCTGATCGGGATTGTCGACGACGACATTATCGAGCGCCTTCGCCGCTCTCAACAGCGCCACGCCGCCGCCGGGCAGGATGCCCTCCTCAACCGCCGCGCGTGTGGCGTGCATGGCGTCGTCGACGCGATCCTTGCGCTCCTTGACCTCGATCTCGGTCGAGCCGCCGACACGGATGACGGCGACGCCGCCGGCGAGCTTAGCCAACCGCTCCTGCAGCTTTTCGCGGTCGTAGTCGGAGGTGGTTTCCTCGATCTGCGCCTTGATCTGGCTGATGCGCGCATGGATTTCATCCTTGCGGCCGGCGCCGTCGACGATGGTGGTGTTCTCCTTCTCGATCAGCACCTTCTTGGCGCGGCCGAGCATCTCCAGTGTGACGTTCTCGAGCTTGATGCCGAGGTCCTCCGAGATCGCCGTGCCGCCGGTCAGGATGGCGATATCCTCCAGCATGGCCTTGCGGCGATCGCCGAAGCCCGGTGCCTTGACGGCCGCGACCTTCAGGCCGCCGCGCAGCTTGTTGACGACCAGCGTCGCCAGCGCCTCGCCCTCGACGTCCTCGGCGATGATCAACAGCGGCTTGCCGGATTGCACGGCGGCTTCGAGCACAGGAAGCATGGCCTGCAGGTTGGACAGCTTCTTCTCGTGGATCAGCACATAGGGTTCTTCGAGTTCGACGCGCATCTTATCCTGATTGGTGATGAAATAGGGCGAGAGGTAGCCACGGTCGAACTGCATGCCTTCGACCACTTCCAACTCGGTCTCAGCGGTCTTCGCTTCCTCGACAGTGATGACACCCTCATTGCCAACCTTTTCCATCGCCTCTGCGAGGAAGCGGCCGATCTCGGCATCGCCATTGGCAGAGATGGCGCCGACCTGAGCGATTTCGTCGTTCCTGGTCACCTTGCGGGCATTGGATTTCAGGTCGGCGACCACGGCGTCGACCGCCTTGTCGATGCCGCGCTTCAAATCCATCGGGTTCATGCCGGCAGCGACCGCCTTGGCCCCTTCCCTGACAATGGCCTGAGCAAGAATCGTCGCGGTCGTGGTGCCATCGCCTGCGGTGTCGCTGGTCTTCGAAGCAACTTCGCGGACCATCTGAGCGCCCATGTTCTCGAACTTGTCCTCGAGCTCGATCTCTTTTGCCACCGTCACGCCGTCCTTGGTGATGCGCGGCGCGCCGAACGATTTGTCGAAGACAACGTTGCGGCCCTTGGGACCAAGCGTCACCTTCACCGCATTGGCAAGCATATCGACACCGCGTAACATCTTCTCGCGGGCTTCGGTATGAAATTTCACATCTTTGGCAGCCATTGGAACACTCCTCGATAGGCAGCTTTTCGTTGACTGGAATGCTTGTTCAGGCCCCGCTCAGGCAGCCTTCTTCATCTCGCCCGTGGCTTCGATCACGCCCAGCACGTCGCTCTCTTTCATGATGAGCAGATCCTCGCCATTGAGCTTGATCTCGGTGCCGGACCATTTGCCGAACAAAATGCGGTCGCCGACCTTGACGTCGAGCGGCTGCAATTGGCCGCTGTCGTCGCGCGCGCCCGGACCGGCGGCAATGACCTCGCCCTCCTGCGGCTTCTCCTTGGCGGTGTCGGGGATGATGATGCCGCCCGCGGTCTTTTCGTCGACCTCGATGCGGCGGACCAGGATGCGGTCATGCAATGGACGGAACGCCATGTCGTTCTCCTCTCGGGACAAACAGATTTTCGAACATCCTCCTGACCGGACCGGCAATATCGGCCCGGCACGGGGTGCGCGATCTCTTCTTCAGGCATCGCGCGCATACGAACTAGTCGCGCTTTTTTCAGCTTTCAAGAGGATCATGCAAAAATTTTAGCACTCGACGCCTGAGAGTGCCAATACGCTGTAATTGTTCGCACATTCGCCGTTTCCGGCGCGATGACCCGGCCGGATTTCCAAATCTGTCCGTCTCCTGAGCCGCTTGCCGGCGGCTGGAACCTATGTGGAAGGCGAGGCGTTTTGCAGACCGAGGTTCATTGGGAAAGGAAGGATTGCATGACCAGCAGGGACTTTCAGCTCCAGATGCAAGGGTTTGGCCTCACCACGGCGGAGATCCACTACCGTCTGCCCGATCATCGAAGCCTGCTTCAGCTCTATATCTGGCAGGAATACGATATCGCCCCTGATTTCCCGACGCTGAAGCATTTCCTCGATTTCTGGGAGCGCGAGATCGAAGGCCCGCTGCATTCGGTGCGCGTGGCTCATCACCGTCTGATCCAACCGTCCGAATGGCGGGCCGTAAATGGCATTATCACCGTCCACTGAGGAGCAAGCCGATCTGCCGCCAGACAGCAAACAAAGTGCCTCCGAAGCGGGGGAAAGAGGTAGCTGACTCTCCCCCACTTGTTTTGGATCTCACAATATCGGAGGGCGTCCGGACTAGCCGGCGTGGTCGACAGGCTTGCGGGCCGATGCGAGCAATCCAGCCTTGCGCGCCGCCCTGACGAAGGCCTTGCGCGCATCACGCGCGGTGCGCCAGCCGTCGAGCGCATCGCGGCAGGTCCGATAGGCCGCGCGCCAGCTCCGGCCGCGTGCACGGTCCGGCCACTGCTGGCGCATGCATTCGATGGCTTCCCAACTGCTGGCGACCTTGCGCTCGCTGGATTGGAATTTCAACGTGATCGGCTCGGCGAAGCGGACGTCGTCCATCACTTCCTCCTTGTTTTCTGATCGTCTTCTTGTTTGAGCAAGCAACGTTGTGCTGGCGGCACCGGCGGCCGGCCGGCGCCGCTGAAGGACATGGTTCGTCCCCTTGCGCGGTTCAAGAGCATCGCGCAACAGCCGGTTATTCCTCCTCGTCCGGCCCTTGCAGCAGTTCGATCAGCGTCGCTACCCTTGCCGTCGGCAGCGGTCGGCCCTCGTTCACCAGCGCCTCGTCGGCGGCGATCCAGGCCAGGGCCTCGCGCAATTCCTGGACCGTCCCGTCCGTCGCCGCAATGTCGGCGATCACGGCTTCGTCGACCGGGCCCAGCACAGAAATGATCTCGTCGCGTGTCATGGTCAGCTCCATCTGCGAGTGCCGGGAACGGGCCCGGCAACACAAGAAATCTGGGTCTTGACCTGCTGCAGACAATAACCGGCCGGGGAAGTCAGCGTTGGCAATTGAAACCAGACAGGCAATCTCGTGCCGGACATCTCCCCACTTGTGGCGAGATTGGCAGCCTCGCCGAACCGACCGAAGACCGGCCCGAAAAACCGGCAACGCGCGAGCCACCGGGGTCTTGACTTGCGGCGGACAATAACCAGATCGAAGGCACCGGTCGCCGAAATGGGGCCGGCGGAACCAGGGAGCGCCAGCTCTTTGGCGCCCCTCGTATCTATGTTGCTCGATGGAGGATGTAGCTATGAGAACCGCATTCGACTTTTCCCCGCTCTATCGGTCGAGCATCGGCTTCGACCGCGTCTTCAACCTGCTGGAAAATGCTCCGCAGGCCTTCGACGCCTGGCCGCCCTATGACATCGCGCGCAGCGGCGAGAACAACTACCGCGTCACCATCGCCGTAGCCGGGTTTTCCGAGGACGACCTCGAAATCACTCATGAACCCAACCTCCTGATTGTCTCCGGCCAGCACAAGGAGCCGGACAACACGGAGTATCTGCATCATGGCCTCGCCACACGGCCCTTTACCCGCCGTTTCGAGCTTGCCGATCACGTCAAGGTCGCAGGCGCCTCGCTCGACAACGGCCTGCTCAGCATCGATCTGGTACGTGAGGTGCCCGAGGAGATGAAGCCTCGGCGCATCGCCATCGCGACCGATGTCGCCTCGCCGAAGACCGGGCCGAAGGTCGCGCAGGGCGAAGCAAACAAGCAGGCTGCCTGAATGCACCAGTCGAGAAAGGAGACTATGCAATGGCTATTCGTGATCTCATTCCCTGGGGCCGGGAGAACAATCAGACCCCCAGCCTGTTCCGTGACGCCGATCGCGATCCCTTCCTGACGCTGCATCGCGAAATGAACCGCCTGTTCGACGAGGCGTTCCGCGGCTTCGACACGAGGCTGCCGTCGCTCGGTGGCTTCTCCGCTGCCCGCGTCAGCTGGCCCAGTATCGACATCGCCGATGGCGAAAAGGAGATCCGCGTCACCGCCGAGATCCCCGGCATGGACGCGAAGGACGTCGAGCTGCTGCTCGATGACGGCGTGCTGACGCTGCGCGGCGAGAAGCGCGAAGAGACCGAGGACAAGGACAGGCAGTTCTCCGAACGCTTCTATGGCCGTTTCGAGCGGCGTATCCCGCTCGGCTACGAAGTCGACGAAGACAAGGTGAACGCCGCGTTCCGGAACGGTGTGCTCAGCGTGACGCTGCCCAAGACGGAGCGCGCCCAGGCAAAGGCCAAGCGTATCGCCATCACCGGCGGCGACGGCAAGTCCTGACGGCTCGTAGGACGACGCCCCTTCTGCCTGCCGGTTCCGGCGGGCAGAAGCGGGCAAATGTCGATGACCCGTTCTCCCGACGCTCCGGTTCCGCCTGACCAGGCGCAGCAGGCCCTGCAGTGCCTGACGACCGAGCATTTCGTGCTGCAAAACGCTCGCGCCGCGACCATTCAGGAAGCGAATCAGCGAGCCGATCTGTTCCTGACCTCGGTCTCGAGCGCAACGATTGCCTTGTCCTTCGTCGCGCAGGTCACGGAGATGGGCAGGCCGTTCGTGTTGTTCAGCCTGATCTTGCTGCCTTGCCTTTTCTTCATCGGCCTGGTCACCTTCGTTCGCGCTGTACAGGTTGCCATCGAGGACATGGTGCATGCCCGCGGCATGGCCCGGATCCGCCACTATTTCGTCGAGCTGGCGCCCGTTCTGCAAAAATACCTTGTCAATTCCACGCATGACGACCCCTCGGCGGTGCTGGTCGACAAGGGCCTCAGACCCTCGCCGCTGCAATATTTCATGACCACCGCGGGGATGGTGGGCACGATCAATGGCGCCATTGCCGGCGTCTTCACCGGCATCGTTGTTAAGTCCGCTTTCGGCGGGGGCATGTCGCCCGGCGTGATTTGCGGGCTGGCGGTCTTCGCGACATGCATTCTCATCCTGCGGCGTTACCATAGTCGCGCCTGGGCGGCGGCCGAAGAAAGCTTGCCCGCACGGTTCCCGGGCGACACGGTCAAAGCGAGGACATAGCCGTCCGGCAAGTTTGCGGAAAGTGGTGGGCGCCGCCCTTGCGTCTTGCGCGCCAATTGACCATCCTCGCCAACATCACTTTGCACCGCGGCCGGGGGGTTCGCACATGCCGACGCTTTATGCGCTGAAACCGGCCTTCCAGGCCAGGCTGCGGCCGCTTGCCGACGGCCTGGCCAGGGCCGGCGTCACCGCCAACCAGATCACGCTGCTGGCCGCTGCCCTCTCGCTCGCCACCGGCGGCCTTGCGGTGGCAGCCCTTGCCGGCCACCGCGCGGTCTTTCTGCTGATGCCGCTCGTGCTGTTTACGCGAATGGCGCTGAACGCCATCGACGGCATGCTCGCAAGGGAACATGGCCAGGCCTCGAAGCTCGGCATGTATCTCAACGAGCTCTGCGATGTTGTCTCCGATCTCGCTTTGATCCTGGCCTTTGCCGTCATTTTTCCTGTCTGGGGCGTCGTCGCATTCGCTATCGCGGCTATGATCGCGGAATTCGCCGGCGTGCTCGGCATCGCGGCCGGAGCGGGGCGCAACTATGCCGGCCCGTTCGGCAAAAGCGACCGGGCGCTGGCGCTTGGCATCCTCGCCGTGCTTGTCGCGTCCGGCCTGTGGGTCCCGGCGCTCACGCCGCTCGTGTTTCCGGCCATGGCTACACTCTCGCTGGCGACCGCCATCAACCGGATACGCAGCGGCCTTAACGGGAGCGGCAGCTGAATTCGGTCTCGCCAGGGAGAACAACATGCTTCACCAACAGACGGTTGCCGCAGTGGCTTCAGCCAATATCGAGCGGGTGGCGCAGGAGCGCAGCTTCAAGAGCCATGACGGCACCGAGATCTTCTACCGCTATTGGCCGGCGCTGTCGGAAAACCGCAAGGGCGCCATCCTGCTGTTCCATCGCGGCCACGAGCATGGCGGCCGGATGGCGCATCTGGTCGACGAGCTCCAGATGCCCGACCACGCCTTCTATGCGTGGGACGCGCGCGGCAATGGCCGCTCCGCCGGCGAACGCGGCTATGCGCCGTCGTTTGCCGCGCTGGTGCGCGACATCGATTGTTTTGTGCGCGAGATCGGCAGCGACGGCTTTACCCGGCGCGACATCGCGCTGATCGCGCAATCCTTCGGCGCCGTGCTTGCCGCCGCCTGGGTGCATGACTATGCGCCTGACATTCGCGCCCTGGTGCTGGCCTCGCCGGCCTTCTCGGTCAAGCTCTACGTGCCCTTCGCCAAGCAAGGCATTGCGTTGTGGCAGAAGCTGAAGGGCCGCTTCTTCGTCAATTCCTACGTCAAGGCGAAATTCCTGACGCATGACCCCGAGCGCATCGCCTCCTTCGACGCCGACCCGCTGATCACCCGGCCGATCGCCTCCAACATCCTGGTCGAGCTCTACGATCATGCCGCGCGCATCGTCGCCGACGCCCGCGCCATCACCGTGCCGACACAGCTTCTGATCTCCGGCAGCGACTGGGTGGTGCGGCATGGACCGCAGCACGAATTCTTCGTCAATCTGGCGAGCCCGGCCAAGGAGCGGCACGTGCTGCCCGGCTTCTTCCACGACACCTTGGGCGAGCGCGACCGCCACAAGGCACTCGACCTGATCAGGCCCTTCCTCGAAAGGCAGTTCGCGGCGCCGGAAGAGCCGGTCGACCTGACCGAGGCCGACCGTGCCGGCTACACGCGCGACGAGGCCGACCGGCTGGCCTCGCCGCTGCCGCTGCTGTCTCCCAGGGGGCTCTATTGGACAATGAGCCGCGCCTCGATCCGCATGGGCGCCTGGTTGTCATCCGGCATGAAGACGGGGATTGCCACCGGCTTCGATTCCGGCTCGACGCTCGACTACGTCTACGAGAACGAGGCGCGCGGCATCAGCCCCATTGGCCGCATGATCGACCGCACCTTTCTCGATGCCATCGGCTGGCGCGGCATCCGCCAGCGCAAGCTGCATCTGGAAGAGCTGATCGGCAGCGCCGTTGAGACGCTGAAGGCCGCCGGCCGGCCAGTCCATATCGTCGATATCGCCGCCGGCCATGGCCGCTATGTGCTCGATGCCGTGCAGAAATGCGCCGCGCCGCCGGCAAGCGTGCGGCTGCAGGATTTCTCCGAGCTCAACGTCTCGCTCGGCCGCAAGCTGATCGCCGAGCGCCAGCTGCCGGCGACGGTTTCGTTCCATCAAGGTGACGCCTTCGACGCCACGATGCTGGCCGGGCTCGACCCGGCGCCGGATCTCGCCATCGTCTCGGGGCTCTACGAATTGTTTTCCGACAATGCCATGATCGCCCGCTCGCTCGGTGGACTGGCCAGCGCCATGCAGCCCGGAAGCCTGCTCGTCTACACCAACCAGCCTTGGCATCCGCAGCTCGAGATGATCGCGCGCAGCCTGACCTCGCACCGCGGCGGCCAGGCCTGGGTGATGCGCCGCCGCACGCAGGCCGAGATGGACCAGTTGGTGGCGGCCGCCGGTTTCGAGAAACTCGACCAGCGCATCGACCAGTGGGGCATCTTCACCGTTTCGGTCGCGCGGCGCGTCTGAGCATGTACTTGCCTGCTTCTGCCGTTCCTCGCGATGCCCCTGCCCTGCCGGCCTTGCCGCACGAGCCGTATGCCGGAATAGTCCTGCGCGCCGCGCTGTGGCTGTCATTTCTGGCGCCGTTCTTCTACGCCACCTACGGCTTCGCCAATTGGCTGGCGTCGCGGCGCGACGATATCGGCAGCATCGTGTTCGGCTGGGAGCATGGCATCCCGTTCCTTGCCTGGACGATCGTGCCCTACTGGTCGATCAACCTGTTCTATGGCTTGTCGTTGCTGTTGAACAATTCGAAGAGCGGCGTCGACCGCCTCGCCGGCCGCTATCTGACGGCACAGATCGTCGCCGTCGCCTGCTTCATCCTGTTCCCGCTGACTGCGACGTTCGTGCGCCCGCAGACGAGCGGCCTGCCCGGCTTCATGTTCGCCGTGCTCGGCGGCTTCGACAAACCCTTCAACCAGGCGCCGTCGCTGCATATCGCACTGCTGGTCATCATCTGGGACCATTGGCGTCACAGATTGACCGGCATCGCCGGCGTCGCCTGGCATGTCTGGTGTTTCCTGATCGGCGCCTCGGTGCTGACGACGTGGCAGCACCATTTCATCGACATACCGACCGGCGCGCTGCTCGGCCTTTTCGCGCTGTGGCTGTTTCCGCGCGACGGCGCCTTGCCTTTCGCCGGCTTCCGCCTGACCGCGGACCCGAAAGCGCGGCTCCTGGCGCTGTTCTATGCGCTTGGCGCAGCCTTTGCGCTGGCCGGCGCTGTCTCGGCGCTGTGGCTCATCCTGTTGTGGCCGGCACTGGCGCTGGCCATAGTCGCTTTGGCCTATGCCGGCGCCGGCGCCAAGGTGTTCCAGAAAACAGCCGATGGCGGCGTGTCGCTGGCCAGCCGTCTTCTGCTGTGGCCCTACCGGGTTGCCGCCAAGGTCAATGTGTGGGCATGGACGCGAAAGCTCCCGGCGCAGATCGTCATCGCCGACGGTGTTTCCCTTGGCCGTTTTCCGACCGCCGCCGAGGCCGACGCCTTCGGCACGGTGATCGACCTTGCCGGCGAATTGGAACGGCCGCGTGGCGCCTCGATCCGCTGGTTGAGCCTGCCCATGGTCGACCTTTTGCCGCCGTCTCGCGAGGCACGTGCGCAAGCGGTGGCCGCGATCGAGACGGCGCAGAGCCAGGGCACGGTGCTGGTCTGCTGTGCGCTCGGCTTCCAGCGCAGCGCCGCCGTCGTCGCCGAATGGCTGGTCGCCAGCGGCCGGGCCGCCACGCCGGATCAGGCGCGAGGCCAGCTCGCCGCCGTGGGCCGACCTGTGCATCTTGGCATGGACGCGGCGACATGACCGCCTTTCGAGATAAGGCCGAGACGTTCGCCGCCGGACTGATGGTGCAGGTGGCGTGGCCGCTGCTGTTGATTGCTGCTGCCTTGCTGGCGGCGCCGGTCATCGGCCTGGCGACTGCGCCGCAAACATCGTCGCTGTCCGCGGCGGCCTGGCTGATCGCCGCCGCGGGTGCCATAGCCACAATCATTCTCTCGGCCCTGCTTTTGTTCGACGCGCTGCTGTTCCGGCTGATGGCCAGCCACGCCAGCGAAGCAGGCGGCGCTGCGGCGATCGACGACGTGCTGGCGCGCATGCGGCTGAAACCCACGGCGGCCGGCGGCCGCTCGCTCGACCAGCGGATGGCCGGCACGCGCCGTCTGCTCGCCAAGCAGCGTATCGCCTTCAGCCTGTTCGCGGCGGCCTCGGTCGTCGCGGCATTCTTTTGAGCCCGTCCATGACAAAGCTTCGCGTCAGCACCTATACCCTGCTGCAGACGATGACCTCGGTCGGCCTGTCGGCACTGGCCTGGGTGGTCACCGGCGTGCGGCCGATCTGGAACGGCAGCCAGCCATCGGACCGGCAGCGCATCTACTTCGCCAACCATGCCAGCCACGGCGATTTCATCCTGCTGTCGGCCTGCCTCAGCGAGAAGGAGCGCGCCCGTACCCATGCGGTGGCGGCCGCCGATTATTGGAGCAGGACGCGGCTGCGCCGTTTCATTGCCGAGGACATGCTGTCTTCCGTGCTGATCCACCGGCAGTGGACGGATGAAACGCAGCACCCGATCTCGATCATGCTGTCGGTGCTCGACCAGGGCCATTCGCTGATCCTGTTTCCCGAAGGCACGCGCAACATGACCGACGAACCGCTGCTGCCGTTCCGCTCCGGCCTCTACAATCTGTCGATGGCGCGGCCCGATGTCGAGCTCATCCCGTGCTGGATCGAGAACATGTCGCGGGTGCTGCCGAAGGGCCAATTCGTGCCGGTGCCGCTGCTTTGCCGCGTCGTCTTCGGCGCGCCGATCGCCATTCAACCGGGTGAGGAACGCCGCGCCTTTCTCGACCGCGCCCGCGAAACGCTGCTGGCGCTCAACCCCCGGCCGCAGCGAGACGATTGAGGACCAAGGCAAAATGCTGCCTATGATGCACGAAACCCTCATTCTGATTGTCGGCCTGCTGGCGGTGCTGATCAGCGCCAGCGTCGTCGCCGGCGTCTTGTCATGGCGCGCGCCAAAGCCGTTGTCGCCGACGCTGGTCAACCTCACCCAGCGCATCAATGCCTGGTGGGTGATGGTGGTGGCGATCACCGTCGCCTTCTTCTTCGGCCGCCCCGGCATGACCATCCTGTTCGCGCTGATTTCCTTCGCCGCGCTGCGCGAATTCGTGACGCTGACGCACAGCCGCCGCAGCGACCACTGGGTGCTGCTCGGCATGTTCGGCATCGTCATCCCGTTCCAGTACTGGTTGGTGTGGACCGCCTGGTATGGCCTGTTCACCATCTTCATCCCGGTCTACTGCTTCCTGCTGATGCCGGCGATCACCGCGCTGCACGGCGACACCGAACGCTTTCTCGAGCGCGTCTCGGCGCAGCAATGGGCGGTGATGATTTCGGTCTACTGCGTCAGCCATGTGCCGGCGCTGCTGACGCTCGAAGTGCCAGGCTTCGAAGGCCGCAACCTGTTGCTGATCGCTTTCCTGATCATCGCCGTGCAAGGCAGCGACGTGCTGCAATATATTTTCGGCAAGCTGTTCGGCCGGCATCTCCTGGCGCCGACGGTCTCGCCGTCGAAGACCTGGGAGGGGCTGGTCGGCGGGCTGGCGGCGTCGAGCCTGCTCGGCGCGCTGCTGTCGTTCCTGACGCCGTTCTCGCCGCTGCAGGCAGCCGGCGTCGCCTTCATCGCCTGCCTGATGGGCTTCCTTGGCGGGCTGGTCGCCTCCGCCATCAAGCGCGATCAGGGCGTAAAGGACTGGGGCCATCTGATCGAAGGCCATGGCGGCATGATGGACCGTGCCGACAGCCTGGTCTTCGCCGCCCCGGTCTTCTTCCATACCGTGCGCTATTTCTGGACTATATGATGGTTGGCGCCGTTTGCCGTGGCGGACGGTTCAGGGCGACCTTGCGAAGATAACCTGATCCGTTTCGTTATTACCACTTTCGCGAAAGCGGTAATAACCCGACCTGCCGCAGTCTTCGCCGCACTCATTTTGCCGCGGCGAGCGGCTCTTTCTTGCGCGCCGGCGTCAGGCGGCGCATGCGGCGTTTGGCGGTGGTCTTCAGCGCCACCGGCGGAGCGCTGGACAACGCACCGAGCACCGCGTCTACCATGCCATGTGCGACGAAATCGGCGTTGATCTCGTTGGCCAATCTGGCATCTGCCTCCTGGTTGTCGCTGTCGGCTTCCGACCACAACACGATGCCCACTCGCAACCTTGGTTTGGTGCGTTTCAGCCGACGGACCAGGAACCGCCCGTGCTTGACGGAATCCCGGTTCAAAAATCCGATGACGACACTATCGACGGCGTCGAGCTCAAGGCGGCGAATGCTCCCCGGTTCCATCTCGGCGAAGCTCGCTCTCAACACCGTAGCGCCCTGGACTTCGAGCACCTGGGCCAGCATGGCGGCCGCCGCGTCGTCGAGTTCGCCGCGCCCGCCGGCGCACAGCACCGACATGCCCGTGCCATCCGGCAGTTCGGTGTACTCCTCGCCCTGAACCTCCCCCTGAACGTGCCTGTCCTCGCGTGAGCCGTTGTCCTCGGCCGCGGCCGTGTCGTCCGCTTCCGCCTCCTCCTGCGCGCTGTCGTCGAGGTTCGCCACCATCGTCAGCGCGCTGCCCGCGACCTGCTGTTTTTGCTCGTCGCTCAGCACACCACGCACCCGGTCCTGCTCGCCGAGCAGAAGTGCGGGAATCGCGACCTTGTCGTAGAACTCGACCAGATATTCTTCGTCCAGCATCTCCTCGGCATGGTCCGTCGCTTCCTCGGGATCGCCGGCCAACAGCCGCTGGTAAAGCCGGGCGTGCGGTTCGAGCACGGGTTCGTTGCCGAACAGAACGTCGAGGAATTCGAACTGCGGCACATGGCGGCCGAGCACGACGAGACAGACCGTGAGCGGCGTCGACAGAACCAGGCCCAATGGCCCCCAGAGCCAGGTCCAGAAGATCGCCGCAACGATGATGGCCAATGGCGACAGCCCGGTGCGCGAGCCGTAGAGCCAGGGTTCGATCACGTTGCCGGTGATCAGTTCGACCACGACGAAAAGCCCTGCGGTCCAGAGCACGAGCGACCAGCCGGGCGCCACGGCAAGCGCCAGGAACAGAGGCAACAGCGTCGCGATGACCGGGCCGATGTAGGGAACGAAGCGCAGCGCCAGCGCCAGCAAACCCCACAGCAATGGATTGGGTATGCCCAGCAGCCAAAGTCCAATTGCAATCGGGACGGCATAGACGATGTTCACGACCAGTTGCATGAGCAGATAGCGGCCGACGCGCTTGCCGGCATCCTGCAGCGCCTCGGTGGTTCGATGCAGATCGCCGTAGCCGACGAGGCGTATGAAGCGATCGCGCAGGTCCTCCCGCTCGAGCAGCATGAATATGACGACCACGACGATCAGTCCGGCCGATGCCAGCGGGCTCAGCAGCGGGCCGATCAGATTCTGGAGGACCTCGAGCGGTCGTTCGCGCGCGACGATTTCGACCGGGATCGGTTCCCGCGGAGGCTGATCGGCGGCGGGTTGTACGGGCTCGGGTCTGTCGAGTTCCTGGCCGACGCGTTCGATCACCCGGCTCAATCTGGAAACGATGCCGCCGCCGACGCCGGTTTCCTTGAGCGACCGGACCTTGGTCAGGATATTCGCCTGGTAGAGCGGAATGTTCTGCGCCAGTTCACTGACCTGCGTGGCGACGATGAAGGAGAACAGCGCCAGCACCGTGAATGCGCCGAGCACACTGGCGATCACGGCCGGAAGACGCGGGATGCCGGCGCGCTTGAGTGCCGACACCATGGGCACGAGCGCAAAGGTAAGCAGCAGCGCGATTGCGATCGGCAGAAAGACCTCGCGCCCGAAATAGAGCGCCGCGACGGCCGTCACGACCGACGCTACGCTGGGCAACGATGTGCGCGGAAGCGCCCTGGCCGCGGAAACGATGCCCGCCCGCCGGGGCTCCGACAGGTGCGCGTCGTTTCGACGATTTGCCGCCACTTGATACCTCCGCTCCGCCGTCGCCATGATCGGGCATATTGAGCCGGCCTGCAACTTCGCAGCGTCTCACCCAGCTGGACGCCGATTGCCCTGGTCGGCAGCGCGGCAAATTCAGTCATGGTAGAATTTTTTGCATTAATGACGTCACGGGCAATCCTGTTCCATGTCTGCGCCAGAACGTGGAACTTTTGGGTCAAAACACCGTTCCTTCGTAGATCGCTGATGGACAACCTCAAAGCAGCAGCTCAGGAGGAATGATCATGAATATCAAGACGCTTTGCATGGGCGCGATGGCCCTTTCGATGATGACCGGCGCAGCGCTTGCCGCCGGTGCCACTGGCACTTCGGCGCTCGACGATCCGCAGAAAATGACGCCCTTCTTCACCGACGCCGGCATGAAGACCATGAAGTCGGAAGCCGAATTCAAGGCGGCATGGATGGCCATGTCCACGAGCGACCGGGCCATGATGTTGAAGGAATGCAGCGACGCAGGCATTGCCAAGATGCATGCCGACTTCTGCAAGATGGCCAAGCAGCTCAACAAGTAACCGTCGGCTTCTTGCCAAGCGAAATGGGGGCCAAGCGAAAGGGCGGGCGGCCCTTTCGCGACCTTCCAGTCCGCACTCATACCGGCGGGTGCCTAGCCATTTGAAATCGCGACGCCGGCCGGAGCGGCAATGACATTATGGTCCAGGGGCACCGTCTGCTTGCAACCTGGGTTTTCCGGTCGGCCGTTCCCGCATAGTATTGGCGGACGGCCCGCTTGACGCTTGACCCCGCTTGACGCTTGACCCCGCTTGACCTTGTCGCCGAGCGTGGGATAGGCCGGGGACTGGCCCGACCACCTCCCACCGGAGTCCCACGAAAGACCTGCCATGACCGACGCGATCATAAGAGACAGCAATGGCACGGCGCTCCACGAGGGCGACTCCGTGACCCTGATCAAGGATCTCAAGGTCAAAGGCACGTCGGAGACGATCAAGCGCGGCACGCTGGTGAAGAATATTCGCCTCACCGGCAATCCCGGCGAGATCGAATGCAGCACCAGGCAGGTGAAGGGCCTGGTGCTGAAGACCGAGTTTTTGAAAAAGGCGTGATCGCCTCGGCACCCTTCGCTTCGCTGCCATATCAGTCGCTCTCGAATCGCTCGTGTGAGTGAACCGCCCACGCGAGGAACTGGAGGAGCCGCGCCCTCCCCCTATGTTGCACTGCGTTAGATTTGTTGCATTGCAATATCGTCGCATCGGGTCGAGCCTCTGCGAGGTGGGCATTCCTTGCATGAGGTGATTGTGTCGGCATCATTTCGGCCTGACATCGAAGGGCTGCGCGCGCTGGCGGTGGCGGGTGTCATCGCCTTCCATTTTGGTCTGTCCGGCCTGCCCGGCGGCTTTGCCGGCGTCGACATCTTCTTCGTCATCTCCGGCTATCTGATCACCCGCCACCTGGTTACGGAAATTACCGAGACCGGGCGGCTGAACCTCTGGCGCTTCTACGCCCGGCGCGCCCGGCGCCTGTTGCCGGCGGCACTGTTCGTCATCCTCGCCACGCTGTTCGCGGGTTACTTCATCCTGTCGCCGGAGGAACAGGCGCTTTATTCGAAAGGCGCCATGTTCGCCTCCGCCTACATGATCAACCTTTGGCTGATCCGCTGGTCGTTCGACTATTTCGCCGCCGACGCCACCAACAACCCGTTCATCCACTTCTGGTCGCTCTCGGTCGAGGAACAGTTCTATTTGGCATGGCCGGCGCTGCTTCTTGCCGCCGCCTGGCTGCGTCCCGGCAAGCGCGCCGCTATAATCGTCATCGGCGTCGCCGGCGCGGCCTCCTTCGCCGCCTGCGCCTGGCTGACGGAAGTGTCGCAGCCCTGGGCCTTCTATTTCTCGCCGCTCAGGGCCTGGGAATTCGCCGCCGGCGGCCTCGCGACCATGGCGCCGGCAAAGATCTGGCGCGACCGGCCGCTGCTGGCCACGCTCCAGGCATGCCTCGGTCTGGCGCTGATCGCCTGGGCCTATCTGATGCTGGACGAAGACTCGCCATTTCCCGGGGTGAATGCGCTGGCGCCTGTTGTCGGCACCGTGCTGCTGCTGCTCAGCGGCAGCGGCGGCCGCAATCTGCCGAGCGCCCTGCTGGCGCTGCCGCCCATGCAATGGTTGGGCCGGCTGTCCTATTCGCTTTATCTCTGGCACTGGCCGGTCATCGTCTATGCGGCGATGGTGGTTCCCAGCCTGTCCATCCTGGACCGCCTTGCCTGCGCGGCGCTGACGCTGTTTCTGTCGATGTTCACCTATCATTTCATCGAGAACCCGATCCGCCGCAACGGCTGGCTGATGGCCGGAGCAGCGCGGGCGCTGGTGCCCGCCGTCGCGCTGACCGGCGCCGGCGTGGTCGCGGCCTATGGCAATGCGCGCTTTGCCGAGCACAATCTCAGCCCCGAACAGCACGTCATCGCCGACAGCGCCGCGCAGCTCTCCACTGTGCGCGCGAGCAATGGCGGCTGCGTGCTCGATTTCGAGACCGTCAAGCCAAAACCCTGCATGTTCGGCCGCAAGGATGCCCAGCGCTCGGTCGTGCTGTTCGGCGACTCGCATGCCGACCATTGGTCGACGCCGCTGATCAAGGCGGCCGAGAAGAACAACTTTCGCGTCGTCACCTTTCTCAAATCCTCCTGCCGGGCTTCGCGGGTGACGACCTGGAACTGGCGGCTGAAGCGCGACTACACCGAATGCGACCAATGGCGCGAGCAGTCGGTCAAGGACATCATCGCGCTCCACCCGCAACTGGTGGTGATCTCGGAGTTCTCGATCGGCAATGTGATGAAGGAATCGCCCGAGGAGTTGAAGCACGCCGACTGGCAAGCGCAGTGGCGGACGGGGCTCACCTGGACGCTTCAGGCCTTCAGCCAGGCCGGCATCAAGGTCGCGGTCATCAGGGACGTTCCCTACAATGCAAGCTACGCCGACAAATGCGTGGCGCGGGCGCTGTGGCGGGGCCAGACGCCCGCGACATGCGACACGCCCCGGATCATGGCGGCAAACGACGACATCGCCACCATCGAGCGCGATATCGTGCGCTCGACACCGAACGCTGCTTACATCGACATGACCGACCGCTTTTGCGACCAGACCACCTGCCACGTCTTCATCGACGGCAAACTAGCCTTCCGCGACCGCCACCACCTGGCAACGCCCTTCGCCGAAACGCTGGAACCGGCGGTAGAGCGGGCGCTGTTTTCGGATGTGATGGCGGCGGCTGTAAAGTAACGGTTCCGGATCTTGTCGGATCACGACTCAGCCTCTCGGCAAGCAACCATGCGGGGGTCAGCTAAGGATGAGACCCGCCAGGAAAACGGTAAGGAGAAGCGACAGCGGAACTGCAAGAAGGCAGCACAGCTCGAAAGTATTGGCTCGCCAAGAAGTCATTGGGCGCTTTTCCATGTTGGCCTTCTCCCTCAACGGCCAGACCGAAACGGCAGTTCCGCTTAAATGTCAGGATGCTCGTCCGCACCGCTCTTTATGCTACTGGCGCAACTCGTTCCGCTTCCTGGTCATCCATCGTGCACGCGCCAGATGTGTCGCCCACGCCCGGAAAGCCCTCTCCGGCTCCCGCTCCGGATCAAGATGCAGGACGATGCGGGCGACCTCGCGCCAGTCCGTTCCTTCCGCCGAAGCGTCGAGCAGCCGGATATAAGTAAGCATGCGATCTTCGTCATAACCGGTCAGCACCGAAGACGTCGGCGCTGCGTTCGCGATATGAAGGTTTGGCGGCTTTAGCATTGCGATCTACCAGCACCGGCGCATCGTAGCAGCCTATGAAGAAGCCCGCGCCCTTTGATCGGAGGATGCGGATCGCGATTCACCCCGACAGTCGACAAATGCGGACCTCGGGCGGGGGTTCCCCGCCCAGCTGGGCTCACACCTCACCACGTCGTGATCGGGTCGAGGCAATCTATCTATTTTAGTGGAACCTAATTTAGTCAACGCAATTATGCGTGCGTGAGAAAGCGTGAAATCCAGACCGTCACTGAAAGCCGGCTATCGCGGGATCAGTTGGCCGATGATCCAGTGATTGCAGTCGATTTGACGGAACGGATATTGCAGGCGGCCGACAACGACAGGATTGTCTGCCTCGTCGTGGCAACGGAGGAGCTGGAAACCGACCGCATCGAGAAAGCAGAGCCTAAGGAGACCAGGATTGCCGCAAGCTTCGTCCGGGACTTTGAGGTAATGCTGCTTGTTCTTTATGCGGCCTACGCCCTCGCTGTGCTGGGTGCGACCGCGTTCGTTTTGCTGGAACTGGGCCATGTTCTGTAGGCAGACGTCGGCAAAAAACGGGACTGACGCGCGATTGCCGCTGTTTGATGAGAGGAGCGGCCACGCTGCGTCGACGACCCCGGCGCAGCCAGCGGCGTTTTCGCGCCAGCAGGCGCTAAACTTCGGGCCCGTCCGTTCGTTACATCTTGCCAATCTATGGAACGAGGCTGCCCCTCGGGGGTTTTTCTATTAGAGGGACGTTAAAGAAGGAGGTAGCTATGAAGAAGCTCCTGCTTGCCTCGGTGATCGCCATCGCATCGGCGGCTTCCGTGATCGGCCCGGCGAATGCCGGCGGCAGCGTCACCATCGGCATCGGCAACGGCTATGACGACGACTATTACTATCGCCACCATCGGTATTCCGATTACGACGATGAGTACGTCCCCCGTTACCGCTATGATGTCTATAACGAGGACTACGCGCCGCGCTACCGGTACCGGTACCACCGGCGCTGCCACACCGAAGTCATCAGGCACTGGCGTCATCACCACCGGATCATCGAAAGAATCCGTGTCTGCCGTCGTTGACGGATCGATCCGGCCGGTAGTGCCGGCCGGATCGGCGGGGCTTCTCACCTCGGCTTGCGCATCAGCATCATGCCGTAATGCACGGCCAATATGTCGAGCCCGATCTTGAGTAGTTTCACCACCACGTCGCGCGGCTCGCCGGCCTGTTCGGCCAGGCTCTTGACCGTTGCGTCGGCACAGCAGACCTTTTGCACGATGCCGGCGATCTCCCAGTGGGCAAGCGCCCTGGTGGCATCGGCATGGTCGCGGCCGGCGGACAGGATGTGTTCGGCGACGCCGCTGCCGGTGCGGCCGCCGTCGACGCGCTCGGCCCAGGCCATCGGCTTGGCGGTTGCCTCGGACGAGTTGCGGAAATCCTGGCGGTAGCGCATGCCCGCCTCGCGCTGCTGGCGCGACAGCGAGGTGAGGCCGCTCAGCGGGTCGACGTTGCGCACCCGCACGATGCCGCCGGTCGCTGTGTGGCCGTCATTGGAGACCTCATAGAGGCGCGCTCCTTCCTGCGTCCCCTTCGCCAGCCGCTTGCGGCCGAACCGATCGTCCTTCAGTGCGAAATCATGGCCGATCTCCTTGCGGATGCGCACCTGCTCGGCCTCGCCTTTCGGCAATCTCGGTGGCCTGGCTTTGACCTTTTGGGCGGTTTTGGTGCTCATCGGCTCGGTCCTCCTGGGTTTTGGTCGTCGGGCTCTGGCTAACTTCCAGCCTCATTGCAGCGGGCTCAAATCGCTTCGGCCGGCAGCGTGCGCAGGAAGCGCGCCGCGTGATAGGCGCAGTAGCTTTTCGATGGGTTCGTGCGCATTCCGCAGCACAGCATGTCCAAACCTGGCCGGCTGCCGGGGGCGTCGTTTTCCCCATCCTCCTGCGGCGTCGTGTCGAGCGGCGCGCGGCAGCGCTCGAACAGGCAATCGATGAAGCGCATGGCGGCGAAATGCGGCTGGCGGCCGCCGGCGGCGATCGGGCGCGGCGCCGGCATTTCGAGCGGTGCGCCATCGGTCCCGGTGATCCGAGCCGGACCCGGCTGCCAGGCCGGCGGCGCCAGCCTGGCCGACAGCCTTGCCGGGCGGCAGCGTGGCTCGGCCTTCGGAGCCGACTCCGCTTGATCAGCAGTGCTTGATGGCTCAGGCGCCGAATTTCCGAGCCGGCCGCCAGAGCGTCCGCCACACCAGCCCTTGGATCTGGCAAGGCCGATGGTGCGCAAACGGGCGGTGCGGTGGACGATGCCGATGATGGCTGCACGCGAGGCCGGGCGGCCGCGCAGCGCGGTCAACCGGGTGGCGATCTTCGCGGCCGACAGTCCGCTCGTCAGCCAGTTCTCGATTTGTTCCAGTTCCGAGGCGGAATAGCGGGCGGCCATGATGTTTCATTCCCTGCAAAAATGGTTGTGTGCGGCGCCGGCTTCGCCGGTCTCAGGCTCGAAAGCCGGTCAGCCTTCGCGTGGTCTGCTGCGATCGCGCTTCATCTCGGCCGCCTGCCTTGTTGCGCCGGACACTGCCTTGCCCGTCCGCTCGTCGAAGGCGATGACCGTGCCGTCTTCGGTGCGGATGCAGGAAACCGCGGCTTCCGCATTGCCGGCCGGCAGGCAATTCGTGGCCGGAGTCGTGAGGGGAACGGCTCCGGCCGTTCCGGCCGCTTGCGCTGCCGGATCCGAGGCGCGAGCCTCGGGCATCGTCCCGGCCGGGGAGGAGGACAGCCGCGACGAAGGGGAAAGGGTTGGCACATGCATGGCCCCGGCGATCGGTTGCGCTACCGCCTCCAGGCGAGCGCTGCCGGCGCGCTGAACGGCGGATTCAAGGACCGAAAGCTGGCGAAGCGACTTGTGCATGCCTACATAAGAGCATAACTCAAATCGTAATGCAAGCGATTCTTGCATAGACGAAACCGAATCTTATGCCTCAGATGGAGCCATGGCGAAAACTGCACTGTCGATCAAGGTCGGAGCGGCGATCCGCCGGGCGCGCAAGCAGCGCGGCCTGGTGATGCGTCACATTGCCGAGCACAACGACACCGACGTCGCTGCCGTCGGCAATTGGGAGACCGGGCGCAACCTGCCCAAGACCGAGAACCTTTTGAAGACCGCCGCTTTCCTGCGCGTCGACCCGGTGGCGCTCGGCAAGGGCGAGGTCGTTTTCCTCGAAGATGCCGGACCGGTCGCCGATGCCGAGATCGTCACCGATCCCGGCCCCCTGCCCGCCGGGCCGATGGACATCCAGCTTCTCGGTACCGCCGTCGGCGGCGACGATGGCGACTTCACCTTCAACGGCCAGCCGGCCGGCTATGTCCAGCGGCCGCCGGGGATCCGGCATCTGCGCAATGTGTTTGCGCTGCACGTGCTGAGCGATTCGATGGTGCCGCGCTACGAGCCCGGCGAGATGATCTATTGCGGCGGCCGCGAAGCGTTGCCCGGCGACCATGTGGTGATCGAGACCCTGCCCGAGGAGAACGAGCAAAACGGCAAGGCCTTCATCAAGAAGCTGGTCAAGCGCACCGCAGCCGAGCTGATCGTCGAACAGTACAACCCGCCCAAGACGCTGTCCTTCAACCGCTACGCCATCAAGAACGTCTTCCGCGTCATCCCGCTCAAGGAACTGCTGGGGTATTGAGGAGGGAGCTTTCCCTTTTCCCCTTGTGGGAGAAGGGGGATCGGCGCGTAGCGCCGAGCCGGATGAGGGGTGTTGGAAGAAATGAGGCGTTTAAAAATATTTGGATGATTCTAGTCTAAATCCCTACGTCTTCAACTCCGCGATCCGTCCAACACCCCTCATCCGACCGAGCTTCGCTCGGCCACCTTCTTCCACAAGGGGAGAAGGAAGAACACCGTCCCCGCCCCCCTCAAGCCCGCCTCGACTGCAGCTCTCGACCGTTGAGCAGGCGCGCCTCGGCGCGGGTCCGTTGCCGGTCGTCGATGAAGGCGGCCTGGATCGAGACGGCGGCGCCCGGCAGGCCGTCGGCCCGGCAGGCCTTGCAGATCAGGCGCCCCGAAAGTGCGGCCAGCGGTGTCTCCGGCATCACCCCATGCCGCTTGAGCTCGGCCGGCTTCCACCATCTGTTGCGGCCGCAGTCGATGCATTCGACGGCAATCGAGACAACATCGGCGATCGTCGCTTCCTTGCCTGCCAATGCCATGGTCATCCCCATCGTTGTTCCTGCTTTGTTCGCAACATTATCGGTTTTTGGAGCGGAGTCGAGTCGGTTCCGCTTACATCAACGTGAAAGTTTCACTTGTTCAGTTATTTGAGTTATGCTTATACGTGGTGAGGACTGGAATCGGCGCGAGCAACAGAACCGCGGCCGGCCGGCAGCAAGGGAATGACGATGGACCCAGCCCAGTTCGCCCATGCCTGCGGCTATAGCGGCGACAGCCCGGCCATGCTTGCCGCTTTCGCGGCCATCCGCCAGGACGGCATCCGCAAGGCACGCCAGGGTCATCGCCAGCGCAAGGCGGCGATTGACCGGATGAAGCCGAGCCGCGCTCTGTTCCTGGCTGCGATCCGCCCGGCGCAGTCAGCCGAGGAGGCACTCGAGGATGCCGCCCGCTTCCTGTCGATGTTCCGCAACATGCCGCACTGGCGACAGGAAAGGCGCGCCGCCGACCTCACCCGCGCCAGGCAGCAGCGCCTCTTCGCCCGCTTCTTCCGCCGCTACGGCCACCGCCTCTGGGCGCTCGAGGCGATCTGAAGGCGCGCGGGCCTCCCTTGCAAAACGGATGTTGCGATCGCCGACACCGCGCCGTATGTCTCCGCGCGATGAGCGAGATCGAATTCCGTCGCGCGCAGGCGCCCGACCTGCCGGCGATCGTTGCAATGCTTGCCGACGATGTGCTCGGCGCAGACCGGGAAGACCCTTCCACGCCGCTTGCGCCATCCTATCTCGATGCCTTCAGCGCAATCGATACCGATCCCAACCAGTTGCTGGCCGTCGCGGTCAACGCCGGGCAAGTGGTCGGAACGCTGCAGCTCAGCTTCCTTCCAGGCATTTCCAGAAAAGGCGCCTGGCGCGGCCAGATCGAAGGCGTTCGCGTCGCCCGGCAATGGCGCTCGCGCGGCGTCGGCAAGCTGATGATCGAATGGGCGATTGAAACATGCCGTTCGCGCAATTGCAGCTTCGTCCAGCTCACCACGGACAAAGGTCGACGGGAGGCGCACGCTTTTTACGAGCGCCTCGGCTTCACCGCCAGTCATCTCGGCTACAAGATGGCGCTGTAGATCAGCATTTCATCGCATTCACGCCCACCGCTCATCTTCGCTACCCACTCTGGATGGAGCATTGACAAGCCGGCCTTTCGCCCTGCTCCATCCGCCCATGATTTACGACCGAACCTGGCTTGAGAAAACCTTTCGCGCAAAGCCCCGGCAGAAGTTCCTGTTCTTCTGGGGCCATCAGCCGTCTAAGGACGGCCGAATAAGCACGTCGTGCTTCAGCCAGTGGTGGCATGCGCCCTTTACCGTCGATGGCCTGAGCTATCCGACTGCCGAACACTGGATGATGGCCGAGAAGGCACGACTGTTCGGTGATGCTCCGACGGCAACACAAATCCTCAGGGCGGCGAGCCCCAAGCAGGCAAAGCAGCTTGGCCGCCAGGTGAGCGGCTTCGATGGCACCAAATGGGATGCAGACAAATATCGCATCGTCACTGAAGGGAGCTTTCAGAAGTTCCGTCAGAACGCGGCGCTGCGCGAATATCTGTTGTCGACGCATGACCGGGTGCTGGTCGAGGCGAGCCCTGTCGACCGGGTGTGGGGTATCGGCCTTGCGGCGAATGACGAGAGGGCGGTGAACCCGCTGCTGTGGCGCGGCGAGAACCTGTTGGGATTCGCGCTGATGCAGGCCCGCGATCGGCTGCGCGGCTGAACATTTGCCGCGCGCTCGTCATCTGCGGCCGCCTCCGCGCTGCTTGACAATCCACCCAAAATGTTCTCTCTATGTTCTCATCACAACTCGAGACAATGCGGCGTTCGAACCGCCGCGGGCGAACGGGCCGGATGGAAGCCGACATCCTCCACGCGGATCTGGATGCCTTCTATGCCTCGGTCGAACAGTTGCTCGACCCGGCCTTGCGCGGCAAGCCGATTGCCGTCGGCGGCGGCGTGGTGCTGGCCGCATCCTATGAAGCCAAGGCGTTCGGCGTGCGCGGCGGTATGCCGGGACGGCGGGCGCGGGAACTCTGCCCGCAACTCGTCTTCGTCGGCGGCCATTTCAAGGACTATCAGCGGCTGGGCGATGCGGCAATCAAGGTGCTCGGCGATTTCACGCCGGTGGTCGAGCGGATTTCGATCGACGAGGCCTTTGCCGACGTCGCCGGCTGCACCCATTTGTTCGGCTCGCCGGCCGAGATCGCCGGCAAGATCCGCCGCCGCGTGCGGGCCGAGCTCGGCCTGCCGATCTCGGTCGGCGTAGCCCGCACCAAGCATCTGGCCAAGATCGCCTCACAGGTCGCAAAACCGGACGGGCTGGTGGTGGTCGATCCGCGCCACGAGCTGGAATTCCTGCACCACCTGCCGGTCGAGCTGATGTGGGGCGTCGGCCCGGTCACCAGGCAGCGGCTGGCCGGCATCGGCGTCAACACCATCGGCGAGCTGGCGAAGACCAATGGTGGGGCGCTTGAGCGCCTGCTCGGGTCGGCGGCGGGAGAGAAACTCAACGCGCTGGCGTGGAACCGCGATCCGCGCAAGCTCGAGACGCAGCGCCGGGCGCGCTCGGCGGGTGCGCAGTCGGCGCTTGGCCGAAAACCGGCCGAGGAGCAGGTCTTCGTGCCGGCTTTGCTGCATCTGGCCGACAGGGTCGCCACAAGATTGCGGGCGAAATCCCGGCCCGGCCGTACAGTGACGGTTCGCGTCCGCTTTGCCGATTTGCGCTCGGTGACGCGCTCGATCACGCTCGACCAGCCGATATCGGCAACCGCCATGCTGGCCGAGATCGCCGAGGCGCTGGTGCGCAAGGTGCTCATCGACCATCCGCACGAAAAGACAATCTCGCTGCTGGCGATCGCCGTATCGCATCTGGAGCAGCATGCCGGCCTGCAACTGGAACTGCCGCTCGGGCTCGACGACGACCGCCGCCGCCCCGGCACCAGCAAGGGCGCGGCGCGCTGGACCGCGGACCGCGCCGTCGACAAGATCCGCGACCGCTTCGGCTGGGAGGCGGTGGGCTACGCCTCGGTCGCGCTCGGGCTACAGCGGTCGGTTCCCGACGCATTTCGCGAGCTGGCCGAGAAGGAACTGTGAGCCTCGATTACACTTTGGTTGCCAAGTCGCCGGAATGACGTTGAAGGCTGCGCCGTTGTGAATTTATCTTGGGACCAGTTCGTCGTGCACCGGTTTGGGTATCAACCAGACAGGGTAGCACCCGCTCGCAAATCCTTCCGCCCTCACTTCGAACGACAGGAGATCGGCATGGGACAGAACGCCGGATATTTCGCCCTCATCGTTGCCGGACTGGTGACCAATGCAACGACGCTGGCCAAGCCGCTCAACCCGGACCGGGCGATTCCATCCCTGGGCGATATCAACTCGCCGGTGGCCAGCCCGCTGTTCAAGCAGGTCAAGGCCGGGCCGCTGGAGATAAAGCTTGAGGAAACCACGCTTGCCGATGTCGAAAAAGCCTTCGGCGGAGCGATGCACGATGAAGGCGACGCCGGAGATTCACGCCACTGGCTTTGCTATGCCGGCCCCGACGCCGGCGGATCGCCGTCGATCTTCTGGTTCGTCTCCGGCGAGATGGGCGGCTCCGACCACGGTGTCCTGTCCGTCGCCCTGCAGCCGAACCCGGAAGGCAAGGTGCCGGAAGGATGCGCCGGCGCACCTGCCAGCCTGACAGCAATTGAACTCGATACGCCCGGCGTCGGAGCGCCGCTGAGCGACGTGGCCGCGAAATTTGGCGCCGCCAAGCCCGATCGTTACGGCCATTTCGGCTTCGCCGCCTCTTATCCTCCTTCGTCTCCCGACCAGAAGGACACCACGGTCACGCAGACGCTCACCTACACAGCCGGGAACGGCAGGATAACCGGCGTGGCGGTGACGCAAGTCACCACCAATTAGGGTGTCCCCGCTCGGTTGGCGAATGGTTCACGTGTGAATGATCTGCCGCGCCCGAGCCAGGCGGCCTGCTTGCTGGCCACCTCGTTATGCAGATTGGTTCTGATGTGCCGCCCGGGCCCGCCCTCCTCCTGCAAATGCGACATTCGAGGCGGCCCTGGTCGTCAGACCAAAAGCGTTGCGGTGCCCCAGGCAATCAGGGCGATGCCGGCCGCCCGGCCAACCCACGGGCCGGCAGGAAACACCGGTTCGACGAGAACCCGCGAAGGTCCGGAAATGACCCAGAAGCGGGCGTTCGGCAGCGATCAGAGCAGCAACGATTTTGGCAGGACCGGAAATCGGCATGGAATGCTGCAATCATCATCATGTCCCGTCCAAGTTGTGGACAGTTCCTTCTCAAAGGCGCACTCTTAGCATGCGAAACGCGAGCTGGCGTTTCGTGCAACGCTTCACATGCTTGACTTGCGTCGGTGATTATCTGACCTACCCGGATACTTCCGGGTGGGCAGACCTCACATTGTGTCGCCTATCCGTGATCAGGCTACGGCCTAAGGCACGTTGCAGCCCGTTCCGGATCAACTGGGAGGTAAACAACATGCCTGATTTTCAGCGCAGAGAACTTCTTGTTCAAGGAAGCGCGGCTCTTGCCGCAATTGCTGCTCTCTATACCTCGCGCCGGGCTTACGCTTTTCCAACACGGCCGAACGAGGAAGTTATTCGATGGCTGGATCAGCCGACCGAAAATCCCGATCCGGTGGGTATCCAGAAGCAGCTTGTCTGGGAGGATTTGGATAGCTGGATAAGGCCAAACGACAAGTTCTTCAGCATCTCGCATTTCAACCGACCAACGATCGACGAGAAGACATGGTCGATGGAGATCGGAGGCCTGGTCAAGAAGCCCCTCGAGTTAACGCTCGCCGACATCAGGGCGCGACCGCGGCAGGAGGTCGTTTTCACAGTGGAATGCTCGGGCAACCACGGGTTTCCCTTTTTCACCGGCGGCATCGGCAATGCTCGCTGGGCAGGGACGCCGCTCGCCCCGATCCTTGAGGAAGCTGGCGTTCTGGAGAAGGGCATCGAGGTCGTCTTTTTCGGTACCGACACAGGCGAGATCCCGATACGCGACGTCAAGATGCAGCAGAACTTCGCTCGTAGCATGTCGCTCGCCGACGCGATGAACCCCGACAATCTCCTCTGCTATGAAATGAACGGGGCCGCCTTGCCGGCGCCCAATGGCTTCCCGGTACGGCTCATTGCGCCAGGCTGGTACGGGATCGCCAACGTCAAGTGGCTAAAGCGCATCGAGGTTCGCGATACGCGGTTCATGAGCCTTCTGATGGCCCGTGACTATGTCACCATCCGGGAGGAGGACCACAACGGCGAGACCGTATGGGCCGAGACGTCAGTCGGGCGAGCGCTGATAAAGTCCGCGCCTGCGAAGGTTACCCGGAAAGATTCAGATTACCGCATCGTTGGGGCAGCCTGGGGGGCGCCGATCGACCGGGTCGAAGTGCAAATCGATCAAGGGCCTTGGACACCAGCGACCATTGACCACAGTGAGGAGGCCGAACACGCCTGGAAAATATGGTCCCTGGCTTGGGCAAATCCCTCTCCTGGAGAACACACCGTGACCTCGCGCGCGGTCAGCACCACAGGACAAATTCAACCGGCGATGGACGATCCCTTGATAGCCAAGAAACACACATACTGGGAAAGCAATGGCCAAGTGACGCGCCGCGTGCGTATCGGCTAGAGGATTCTGCCGCCAAATGGAGTCATGTGGCGTCCGCATAAATGCGGCAAAACAGATAGTTAGAGCGAGTTACCGGTTCTAAGAGAACCGGAACCGCTCTAAGAACGTGCTGCCATGTGGCAATTGCGTTTAGGTCAAACAGCAGGAGGCTGCCTGATCGCCATTTCGCACCATTTCCAGCGCTCTCCTCACCCCTCCACGGCCCTGATCTCCGCGTCGACCAGGCACCAGGGCGCATAGCGGAAGTCGCGGATCTGGATGACCTGATCGTTCCGCCACTCGACCAGCATGAAGCCGCGCACCGCGCCGTCGGCCGCTTGCGGGTGGCGGATCAGGATCGCCGGCCTGTCGTCGACGAAGCCGAGCGACAATGTCCAGTCGCTGATACGGGCATAATTGCCGAAATAGGTCGACACCTCGGCCTTGCCGCGCAGGCGGACGCGGTTGACGACGTCGAGCCGCACGTCCTCGGCGATCAGTGCCCTGACCGCGTCGAAGTCGCGCGCGTTGAACAGGTCGACATAGCGCCGCAGCCGGCGCTCGTCATCGGCGTCGAGCCTCGGCGCAAGCGCCTGTTCGGGCTGCAGCGCCAGCAACTTGAGCTGCGCCCGCCCGCGATGCAGCGCGGCCTTGGTGGCGGCGAGCGTCGCGCCGGTGACTTCGCAGGTCTCATGCAGGCTGAGCCCGAGCACGTCGACCAGGATCACGGCGCTGCGCTGCGGCACCGAAAGCTGCATGAAGGAGCGCAGGCCGGTCTGGGCGGCGAGCCGGCTGTCGGCGCTGCCGGAGGGATCCTCGATCACGCTCATGTCGGCCTCGGTCATGCGCGACCTTTCCCGATTGCGCCGCCGCAGATGATCCTGCGCGGCATTGTGGGCTATGCGAAACAGCCATTGCTCGGGACGTTCGACGATCGCACCCCCGTCGATCGCCTGCAGCGCCTTGATCAGGACCTCCTGGACGATGTCCTCGCCGTCGATCACCGAGCCGGCCATACGCGCGCAGTAGCGATGCAGCCTTGGCCGCAACCCGACGAGCATCGCCTCCAAAGTCGCCCTGTTCATTTTCGGCGTAGCTTCCCATTTCTGCGCGAGCGGCATGGCGGGCGCTACCCGGCTTTCTGATCCGCCAGCATACGATAGTTGCCGATGACTTTGACAGGCGATCGCATTGCCGGGGTCGAACGGCGCTGGGCGTGGTTTTCCGCAAATGCCTTGAAGGCGGCAAGCCCGGTCAGCGCCGACGAATCGCCGTCCTGGCCGACGATGTGGACGAACGAGCCGTCGTCCAGCTCGAGCACAAGATAACGCACCGTCGGCGGTGCCGCCTCGCCCAGCGCTTCAAATACTTTTTCGACCAGCACGCGGTTATCTGCCAGGTCGGCTTGGTTCACACCGTACCGAATGAGCGCGTAGTTCATCACCGTCTCCTGACTGGTTGGTATGAACGAAGGACGACCGGCTGCGCTGAAAAGATTCTCATTGCCGAAGAATCTTTTCGGTTGCCCGTATCGTCTTTCCCGCGTGGGCGGCTGCGCGGCAGCCATCAAGCAGGAGAGACGATCATGCATATCCAGTTTGCCGAGCTTCCGGTGTTCGAGCAGGACCGCGCCAAGGCGTTCTACACCAGGCATCTCGCCTGCCAGGTCATGGCTGACCAGAAGATGGGCGATGGCGGCTGGCGCTGGATCGAGCTGGCATTTCCGCATGCCGTGACGAACCTGCATTTTGTCAGGCGCGCCGACGACGCACCCGGCGCGGAGCCGGTATTGGTGCTGGTCCACGAAAATGTCGGGGCAATGATCGCGGCCATGAAAGCGGGCGGCGTCGAGATCATCACCGAAGCGCATGAAGCGCCGTGGCAGCCGGGCCGCACGGTGGCGGAGTTTCGCGACAGCGAAGGCAACCGCATGGTCCTCGCCAGCCGCTAAGCCACCGGAGCCCTCTGTCCGGCGGGGCGTCGTACCTAAGTCCTACCTCCGGCCGGACCATCGGCCGTGCTTCCTACCTATTATTATTTCGTGACCGCTGCGCGCCGGAACCTTCCCTTGCATCGGGCGTTCGGGCGCTGTATCGCGATGCCTCATATTTAGGCAGGCGGAGGAAATACGAATAAGGGCGGGTGGCAAAACAAACATGGGCCGGGGAGGAGCATCTTACCATGTCGAACCGTAAAATCGGAATGTCCCACAGTTTGGGGCTGCGCGTCGCTGACCTCAAATCCAGAATGCAAAGTGCCCAGATTACCGAGCATGAGATCAAGACGTTTCAAAAGGTTGCCGCCATTATGGGCGGCGCCAAAGGCTCACTGCGCCTCGATGCGGACGATCTGATCGCCGCGTCCTTCCTTGTCGATCCCTTGGAAGATCTCCCGCTCTCCAGTTGAAGGCGCCGAACGCAGGGCCAAATCCTATCGGGTTTGAACCTGCGATTGCCGCCGGCGGAGCATCCGCCAGCCCAAGCCGCATGCGAGGATGACGTTGGCCAGCGCAAGGCCTGAAAGCGCGGCCAACGTCCCGTGCGGGCCGAAGCGATCCAGCAGCAATGCGCCGGCCGAGGGTGCCGCCGCCTGGGCGATCAGGCTCGGCATGGCGAGGCGGCCCATCAGCTTCGCGTAGCCGTTAGAGCCGAACAGCGCGAGCGGCAGCGTTCCCCGGGGCGATGGATTCGAGACCGATGCCCGCGCCGTAGAAACCGAGCGCCAGCGGGATGATCGGCATGCCGGCCCAGAGCGTCGAAACGCCGATCGCCACAAACGTAACCGAGGCAAACTTGGTGAAAATCGGATGGTGGTAGCGCGCGATCATCATCTCGATCGCGCGCGCCGCCACCTGGGACGGGCCGACCAGCGCGCCGAGCCCGACGGCAGCGGCCAGCGCCATGCCGCTGCCTTGCAGGATGGTGAGCAGATGCACCGACAGCGTCGAGGAGATCACCGCGGCAAGCGTAAGTGTCGCGGCCAGAACGATCATGATCGACAGATCGGGATTGCCTTCGCGGGCCGGTGTGGCCTCTTTCAATCCTGGCGCGACTGGCAATCCTGGCCCGACTGGCAATCCTGGCCCGACTGGCGGTTTCGGCGCCTCGCGGGGCAGGATCACCAGATAGAGCGGCAGCGCAATCACCAACTGAACAGCCGCGTACACCAGGCAGGTGCCGCGCCAGCCGACCTCGTGTAGCAGCAAGGCCGAGATCGGCCAGCAGATCGTGCTGGCAAAACCGCCGAACAGCGTCAGCGCGGTGATGGCGGAGCGCGCGCCATGGCCGTAGCGGCGGCCAAGCGTTGCGAAAGCGGCATCGTAGAGCCCCGCCCCCATGCCCAGGCCGACGATCAGCCAGGCCGCGATATAGGCCGCAAGATTAGGGGCAAGAGCCAGCCCGATCTGGCCGAGCCCGATGCATCCGGCGCTGAACGCCAGAACGTTGCGGCCGCCATGCCGCTCGATCGACGAGCCGACGCGCGGAGAGATCAATCCTGCCGTGAGCAAGCCGAGAGACAGGCCGCCGACAACCCATGCCAGCGGCCAGCCGGTATCGGAGGAGACTGCCGGCGCGATGACCGCGGGAAGATAGTAGGAAGACCCCCACGCCATGATCTGCGTCAGGCCAAGCGCGGTGATGATCGCGCCGCGGCTGCGCACGATGGCCGGCGAAGGCGGCGAAAGACTCATGCCGCGACGCTGCAGCCACAGCCGCCTTTGCCGATCGCCTTTGCTTCGGCATCGGCGACACAGCAGGCGCTCGAAGCCGCCGGCGCCGGACCGCCGCAGCACCCCTTGTCGGCCACGCCGATCCGCGGCACGGTGCAGACGCCGGTCTCGGGCAGCACGAGCTGGACATTGTCGGCCGCCACCATGTCTCCGGCGATCGCCGCCGCGACCGAGCGGACCTGCTCATACCCGGTCAGCAGCAGGAAGGTCGGTGCGCGGCCATAGCTCTTGATGCCGACTGTGTAGAACCCTTGCTCTGGATGGCTGAGCTCACGGTGGCCGTGCGGCGGCACGTCGCCGCAGGAGTGCTCGTTGGGATCGATCAACGGTCCCAGTGCCTTGACGCTTTCCAGCCATGGATCGAGCTCGAGCCGAAGCTCACGGGTCAGCGACAGATCCGGGCGTTGCCCGGTCGCGGCGATGATGCGGTCGACCGGGCCAAGCGCCTGCAAACCGTCCCTGGTCTGGCCTTCGACGACCAGCCGGCCGTTGGCATCGCGGATCGAAACAGCCGCAAAGCCCGTCACCAGCCTGACGCCGCCGCTCCCGGCGAGTTCGCGCACTTCGGCGCCGAGTTCGCCGCGTGCCGGCAATTGGTCGGCATCACCGCCACCGTAGATGCGCACCAGGTCGGTGCCGCGCGTTGTCCAGATGAAAGCGGTGCCGGCCTCCACATTTGCCAGCCTGGCGAGATCCAGCACCGCATTGGCGGCCGAATGGCCGGAGCCGGCGACCAGCGTCGTCTTCCCCGCATAAAGGCTGCGGTCGCGGCCGAGAATATCGGGGATGCCGTAGCCGATGCGGTCGGCAAATTCGGCCTCGCCTTCTGCAGGAATTCCGCCGGCGCCGAGCGGGTTCGGCATCTGCCAGGTTCCCGAAGCATCGATGACGGCACGTGCGCTGTCGCGTCTTGTACTATCGGCAGTCTCGACCGCCAGCATGAACGGCCGGTTCTCGCGTCCCTTGCTCAGCACCTTGTCGGCGCCCCAGCGCGAAATGCCGACGACCCGGGCGCCGGTTTCGATCGACGGCGACAATTGCGGAAGTTTTGCAAGCGGCCCGAGATAATCCGCGACGAGATCATCCGCGGTCGGGAATGCCTCGGGCTCAGGCATCCGCCAGCCATGCGCCTCGAGCAGGTTTCTGGCCGCCTGATCGACACAATAGCGCCAGGGCGTGAACACACGGACATGGCCCCAATCCCTGAGGTTGGATGCAACCGCATTGCCGGCTTCGTAGACTTTGACAGGAATGCCTTGCGCGATGAGGTGGACCGCTGCCGCCAGGCCGACTGGCCCGGCGCCAATCACTGCAACGGGGAGTTTTTCGATCATCTCCATGTCTTCCATCCTTCCGGTAATTTCGAATTATAGTGGCAAAAAAATCATGCCGCCGTCTTGGCCGTCGCTTCCGCCGATGCCGGCGCACAGGTGGCGTCGGCGCAGCATTCGTCCGCGAGGTATCCGATGAGCCCGTTCATGGCGGGATAGTTGGCCCGGCAGATCAGCGTGGTCGCCTGGCGCTCCTGTGTCACCAGGCCGGTGTCGACCAGCCGCTTGAGGTGATGCGACAGCGTCGAGGCAGCGATGCCCAATCTGTCCTGGATACGCCCGACCGGCAGCCCCTCATCGCCCGCCCGCACCAGCGTCCGATAGAGCTGCAACCGCGTCGGGCTGCCGAGGGCTTCAAGTTGCGATGCTGCTTTTTCGAGTTTCATGGAAATAAGCTATTTCCAGAATCGCTGCACGTCAAGAGAATTTCGACAAAGATCGAAATAAGACGATATCTAGCCGACGCGCTTGCCGCTGGCGTCGATGACGACCTCGCCGTCCTCCTTGGTGAACGGGCCGATATCCGGATTGGGCAGGATATCGAGCACGGCTTCGGAGGGTCGGGCGAGCATGGTGCCGAGCGGCGTCACCACGATCGGCCGGTTGATCAGGATCGGATGCGCCAGCATGAAATCGAGGATCTCGTCATCGCTCCACTTCGGATCGCCCAGGCCAAGTTCGGCATAGGGCGTGCCCTTTTCGCGCAGCAATTGGCGCGGCGTCATGCCCATCGCTGCGATCAGCTCGACGAGCTTTTCGCGCGACGGCGGATTTTTCAGATATTCGACCACCTCAGGCTCCTCGCCGGACTGCCTGATGATGGCCAGCGCGTTTCGCGAAGTGCCGCAATCGGGGTTGTGATAGATGGTGATGGTCATTGCGCAGCTTTCATCTGTCCGGCTGGTTTCGGTTGGGCGAGCAGCCACCCTGCCAATGTCATGGCGAGCAATCGCTTTAGACCTAAATTTGAATCAGCCCCTTACTTCACGGGTTTGCGCCGCCCCATGCCTGCTTGCTGGCGTCGTTGTAGACGGAGCGAGGGACCCTCGCCTTCGACAATTTCGCAAAGCGCCAACGTTGCAAGCATAGCGCCAGCGTTGCGGCCGGGTCTATCTCTCCGTTTATGGTCAGGGCTATCGCAGATGGAAAGCGGAGGCTTTCGCTCTACGAAGGACCCCCACCCCTAACCCTCCCCACAAGGGGGAGGGAGACTTCCGTCGGCGCCGACCTCGGCAAATTGCCTGCTTTTCGGCGCCAAGGGGAAGTAAAGGCACGCGGCAGCGTTCCCTCCCCCTTGTGGGGAGGGGTTAGGGGTGGGGGTCCCTTCTTCGTAAGAATCCACATGCGATTTGCCCTGCCCCTGCGGGAGATGCCAAGTGGGGCGAAGGAATACGAGTTTGCAATCGTTCTGAGCAGCGACCTCGGACGAGCAGGAATTCGGATTTTCTATCGCCACGGCGTATTTTGTTCTTGCTTTGTGCCGGCAGCTATGCTACTAATTTGGGTGTGGTGCTAATTGGCTCCCAACGACCCGCCTCCGAGGCGGGTTTTTCGTTTCAGGCGTTGCAGCGTTCGGTAGGTGGGTCCGTCAAGTCCATATTCGATTGCCCTGCCGTTTACGGGGAGAAACGCCCGGCAGGGCCAGAGGGGGGCGCCTACTTCGATAATTGGCCGTCTCCAACACCAACCTGGCGCTATCGCCCGTCCAAAGCGATTGCCCGCGCCGGCGACGGCCCACCCGGCTGATCAGCCAGGCACCGTGGCGGCAACGGCATCAGCGCGGCCAAGACCGGCAACCGCTTTCCTGACCCGCTGCAGATGTGCCTGGCGTCCGGCGGCCGAGACGCTGTCCATCCGGTAGAGCGCCAGGAATTTGGTCCGGCACAGCGGATGGCAGACGGAGCGGAAGCCGCGCAGCAGGGTCCGCCGGCCGGGCTGTCCCATGATCCACGACATCAGCGGCGTGGCGCCACATGTGGTCATTGCCATCACCCGGCGTATGTGCCGCAATTTGGGCCGCGGGCCGCGTCGTGCCGTCGGCATCTCGAAAGCGAAGCCCGGCACCAGCACACGCTCCAGCCAGCCTTTCAGCATCGCCGGCAGGCCATACCACCAGGTCGGATAGATGAAGACGACCGCCTCCGCCCAGAGCAGCTCCTGCGCATGTTCGTGCACCGGTTGCAGGTTCGCCGCCTTGTCGTGGTAACCGCGCCATTCCTGCGTGCGCATGACCGGATCGAAGCCGGTCGCATAGAGGTCGAGCAGGTGGACCTGGTGACCGCTTTCGGCAAGCGTCTCCAGCACCGTGTCGCGCACCGCGCCGCTGAAGCTGTCGGCGCAGGGATGGCAATGGACGACGAGGACCTTCATCTGGCGCTCAGACCTGTCGGTCGCGAGAGGATCGCGGGGGTGCATGCAAGCGTCGCATGCAAACAAGCCACCCGCAGACGTAGTCGATCAGCTGTTTTCATGCGAAGCCCCGCAGCCCCCATATCAAGACGCAACACCTCCGGTCGCGTCAAGGCCCGTTCGTGCGCAGACGTGGGCTTGCTGGGGCCAAAACCCTAACGGTGGATTCGGTTTTTCGATCAGCATTGTTCCAGAAAGCCGGCGCCCTAGCTTCACGGCGGGTCCAAAGCGTCAGGAGAAAAAGATGCAGACAGGAAAACTGAGCGGCAAGATCGCCTTGGTGACTGGCGCCTCTTCCGGCATCGGCGAGGCCACCGCCCTGGCGCTGGCGGCCGAGGGCGCCACGCTGGCGATTGCCGCGCGGCGCGCCGAGCGGCTGGACGATCTGGCGAAGCGGATCCGTGAGACCGGCAGCGCGGCGCTGCCGATTGCCGTCGACGTCGCCGACGAAGCGCAAGCCACGGCGATGGTCGAACGGGTCGCGCGTGAATACGGCCGGCTCGACATTCTGCTTGCCGTTGCCGGCGTCGGCGTCGCGGCGCCGTTCCGCAACACGACGCCGGAAGAATACCGCCGGATGGTCGACGTCAACATCCTGGGCCTGCTTTATCCGATTCATGCGGCACTGCCGTCGATGCAGCGGCAAGGCGCCGGCCACATCGTCGTGGTCTCGTCCGGCACCGGCCGTTACATCCACCCTTCGGTGGTCTATTCCGGCACCAAGCACGCGGTGAGCGCGATGGCGGAATCGCTGCGCCGCGAGATCGGCAAGGACGGCATCCGCGTCACCTGCATCGAGCCTGGCGCCGTCAAGACCGAGTTCACCCAGAATATGCGCGCCGATGTGCGCCAGGCGGTCGAGCAAAGGCTGGGCGACATGGAGCAGCTGGAAAGCGAGGACATCGCCGCCGCCATCCTGTATGCGGTGAGCCAGCCGCCACGGGTCAACGTCAATATCCTGACGCTCTATCCGACCGAGCAGGCGTGAGGCCGCAAAGGTGGTGCCCTGCGCCGCCCCCGCAGCGTCATCCGCCGGTCATCAGCGTGAACACAAGCTGCCGCAGCTTGCCGCCCGGGCCGAATTCGACCCGGTCGAAATCGCGGCTCGCCTGCCGTTGTGCCTGCGAGATTCCGGCGAGCCGTCTCGTCACTTCGGTCCTGATCTTGCTGCAGCCGCGGTCATCGGCGACGGTCAGGCCGATGGTGGCCGCCTCGATCTTGTGCACCATGTCGACGATGCTGGCGCCGTGCACCTTCTCGTGGGCGGCGAGGCCGGCTGCGAAAACCTCCCAGTTCTTCTGGATTGCGCCCGGCAGCCGCGCGGCCGGCTTCGGCAAGGTGTAGGTGATGATCAGCTTCGGCTGCGCCGACACCAGCACGCAGGCGTCGCCTTGCGGCTGGTAGTCCCTCACCCAGGTCAGCTTGAAATTGGTATGCGCGATGACGCGGCGTTCGCCGAGCAGCGGTCCGCGCCCGCCGATCGAGGCATAGAGCTCCGGGCCGGATTGCCCTGAGATGGCATAGGTCTCGACCTTTTCGACTGCCTGCCAGCCGGCATGCGCCGGCGATGTCGGCAACAAGGCGAGCAGCAGGCAAAGGCGAATGGCTGTTTTCATGCAAGTCCTCGCAGCCGCTGCGCACGACGCAAACGATATGCAGTTCCCTTCCGTGGACATAGCCGGCGGCCGGCTATAGTGGGATGCTCGTATACAAGAATCCACAGGCAACATCATGTCGCCGCGACCGAACATTGCCCGGCAACGCCCTGCCCGCGGGGCCCAGCCTCCCGGCGTCAGCCTCTGTCGCGCGCTGTCGAAGCTTGGCCTGTGCTCGCGCAAGCAGGCCGAGCTTCTGGTTTCCGAGGGGCGCGTGCGGGTCGCCGGCAAGATCGTGCGCAACGGCGCGATTCGCGTCGATCCAGGCCGCGATCGCATCGAGGTCGACGGCCGCCGCGTCGCCGCCGAGCGCAAGGTCTATCTGATGCTCAACAAGCCGCGCGGGCTGGTCACCACCCGTGACGACCCGCAGGACCGCGGCACCGTCTATGATTGCCTGGCAGGCCTCGACCTGCCTTTCGTCTCGCCCGTCGGCCGCCTCGACAAGGCCAGCGAAGGCCTGCTGTTGATGACCAACGACACGCGCTTCGCGCAGCGCCTGCTCGATCCCGCCTCGCATGTCGCCAAGACCTATCACGTGCAGATCGGCGCGCTGCCCGACGAGGCCATGCTGGCGCGGTTGCGCGCCGGCGCGACCGTCGACGGAGAATTGCTGGCGGCCCGCTCGATCGAGTTGCTGCGCGGCGGCACCAGCACCGCCTGGCTGGAAATCGTGCTCGACGAGGGCCGCAACCGCCATATCCGCCGGCTGCTCGCCGCCCATGATATCGAGGTGCTGCGCCTGGTGCGGATCGCGATCGGATCTCTGCAACTCGGCGACCTTGCCAAAGGCAAGGCACGCCATCTGAGCGCGGAAGAGCAGGCGCTGCTTCAGGCCTGAACTGCTGGCGGCGACTCGACAGTCAGGCAGCTGCCCGCCAAAGCTGTTCCCTGTCGGATACAGCATCAATTGCCCGCAAGAGAACTGACACCGCGGTGTCCAGGCTGCTTTCCTCGGCCTCCAACTCGACAAGCCCTGTCCAGGGATCGAGATCAGCAGGATCACGCTCTATGTTCGCGACCAACGTCTCGCGTGATTCAAATCGAAATGTGAGGGGTTCATCAATCTTCATTGTCGGAAGAAGCCTTGGCTTTGCCGCACTGGGCCAGCACCTTGCCGATGGCGGCGGATGAGCCGGCAAGCGGAAAGCTGTTCTCGCCATATTTGCCCGAGGCGACCGTGACCTCGCCCTTGGAGCGCAGCAGGGCCAACAGCGGGTCGGTGCTGCTCAATTCCACGGTGAAGGTGTTGTACATTTCTTCGAGTTGAAGCGTCTTGGTCACCGCTTTGCCGCCGGCCTTGAACGCGAACGAAGCGATGCCGGGTTCCAGTTGCGGACCGCTGTCGCCCAAATCATAGCTCAGCGTCGGCTTGCCGAAACAGGCCAGCGTCAGCTGGGCGCCGCCATTCGATCCGCCGCAGACCGACGCCATCAGCACTTTGCCGCCCTCCTCTTCCTCCAGTTTCGCCGTCCAGCCGCACGGCGCGGCAAACGCCGGCTGCGCCGCTTGCAGGACGACCTGAGCGGCGACGCAACCCGCCACGACGAATTTCGCCAATCCGCTTCGCATGATCTTCCCTTCCCAAGCCATCGAACCATCGTCGGCCACGTGGCATCAAGGACTATACAAAACAAATTGTCCCGTGGCATTACCGGCGACAGGGCGCTGTAGCAATTCAGGCGATTGATTTTCGATCGAGTGGAAGCGGCACCAGCACCGCCTGGCTGGAGATCGTGCCCGACGAGGGCCGCAACCGCCACATCCGCCGGCTGCTTGGCGCCTACGATATCGAGGTGCTGCGCCTGGTGCGGGTGGCGATCGGCCAATTGCAGCTCGGCGAGCTTGCCAAAGGCAAGGCACGCCATCTGAGCGCGGAAGAGCTGGCGCTACTTCAGGCCTGAAGTGCTGGCTCCAGGGCCTTCGCACCGAACGGGTGATTGACATTAACATTTCTGTTTCATATTTTCCTTTTATGAAACCGAAATGCGACAGCGCAATTGAAGGGCTGGTCCGACGCGAAGTGGCTCGGCAGCCGGAGAGAAAAGCATGAGCACGGCGTTGCGGGCGGTCCCCAGGTTCCTGGACGAATTGGGTACGTTTGGCGGCCTCAAGGGAACCGATATTGCAAACATCACCGACGTGTCCAAGGCCACGGTTTCGAGGTGGAAGGCCGGCGACATCAAGCCCCAGCCGCGCAGCGAGCTCATTCTGTCGGACCTGCACTATATCGTCGGCCGACTGCAGGAATTCTACGAGCCAAGCGATATCCGCACCTGGCTTTACGCTCGCCACCCGCAATTGAACGGTGAAAGGGCGATAGATCTCATTCACGACGACCGCGCCCTCGACGTGCTCAAAGTCATCGACCGGCTTGAGAACGAGGTCTTTCTGTAATTGGCGATCGCCGGGCGGATGAGACGAGACAGTCGGCTCATCGATGCTATCGAGGAAATGGTTCCGGTCGAATACTCCGGGACGGTTTGGCGTGTGGTGCGCCAGGGCCGCAGCCCGATCCAGTGCTCGAGCTCCGGCGGCCGTTGGGACGATGGAACGTTCGACGTGCTCTACACCTCGCAAGAGCGCGAAGGTGCCTTGAGCGAGATGAGATTCCACCTGACGCGGGGGCAGCCAGTGATCCCTTCGCGCGTCAGATACAATCTCTTCGAGATCGATCTTGCTTTGGACCGGACGCTCAGACTGCTCGACCTGGCAGCCTTGCAGACCCTTGGCCTCGACACCGCGCGCTACGGGCAGCTTTCGTATCAGGAAAAGCACGCCGAATATCCGAGGTCGCAAGACATCGGCGAGGCCGCGCATTTCCTCGATTATGACGGCCTGATCGTGCCCAGCGCGCGACATGACTGCCTGAACGTCGTCGCGTTTTGTGATCGGCTGCCGGCCGGAGCGATGACGATCAGAACCGATCACGGGGAAATTGCCTGGGCTAGCGGCGGCCCCGCTGCCGTCCATCCCCCGCACGGGTGATGCGGCCAGCGGAAATGGCGCGCAAACATTGCCTCCAAGTGCAGAGGTCTAACGCGCAAGGGAGGATCCATGCGTATGCTCCGACTGATACCGACGCTGCTGGCGCTGCTGGCCGTCATGCCATTGAACGCTGAAGCGACCACGAAGAAGTACCCTAAGGGCCACGGCACGAATTGCGCCGAGAAGGACCAGGCGTGCCAGAAGAAATGCCAGGCTGTGCCGATCGACTACAACAGCGTCAAATCCATCCAGGGGCGCAACGAATGTCTGAATAATTGCACCATCGGCTACGATCAGTGTCTCGGGGCACCCGCCCGTATCCAGGAACAGACAATCCAGGAGGACGCCGCGCAATAGAAGCCCGCCAGAGATGGCTCCAATGCGCAAAACATAGGTGTGATCGAATGACGGCGACAGCCCGCCGGTCGCCTTCATGTGCGGCCGCCGACTTCGTCGACATGGCGCAGCATGTCGTCGGGATTTTCATAGACGCGGAACGTGCCCGATTGGCGGAGCTTCTACGGTGCCGTAGCCGCCGCTGAGCAGGCCGACATCCAGCAGGACCGTGCGATGCGTCACCCGCCGCGCGCCGCGTCATGGATTTCGGCAAAATCCAGCCCATATTCCTAGATGTGGAGCTTTGAGCGTGAAACTCGCGCGTGCGGTCCTGCTTGCCGCGGCTTTCGTGGCTGTTGCGGCCGTTTGTCCCTCTTCAGCAACCGGAGAGGCGGACGGCCGGGAGAAAATTGTGTTGCGCGTCGAGATAGACGGCGCCATCGGTCCGGCGAGTGCCAGGCAGCTCGAGGAAGCGCTGGCGGTGGCCGCGGACCGAAATGCCCAGGCTCTCATCCTGCAGATGGATACGCCCGGCGGGCTGGTCACCAGCATGCGCGAGATGATCGCCGGCATTCTCGCCTCGCCGGTTCCCGTCATCGGCTATGTCGCGCCGGCCGGCGGGCATGCGGCGAGCGCCGGAACCTACATCCTCTACGCCGCCCATCTGGCGGCGATGGCGCCCGGCACCAATCTGGGCGCGGCAACGCCGATCGAGATGGGCGGGCCGCTGCCATCGTTTCCCGGCGGCAAGAACGATGGCCCGGAGGCGGACAAGGACAAGAAGAACGCACCCGCGGGCGATGCGATGATCGCCAAGGCGACGAACGATGCCGTTGCCCTGATCCGCAGCCTGGCTGAATTGCGCGGGCGCAATGCGGAATGGGGAGAAAAGGCCGTGCGCGAGGCGGCCAGCCTGTCGGCCGGCGCGGCGCTGCAGCAGCATGTCATCGACTTCGTCGCCCGCGACACCACCGAACTGCTTCAACTGGCCGACGGCCGGACCGTCGAGATCGCCGGCAAAAAAGAGGCATTGGCGACGAAGGGGCTGCCGGTCGAAACGCTCGAGCCAGGCTGGCTCATCCGGCTTCTCGCCGTCATCACGGACCCGAATATTGCCGTCATCCTGATGCTGGTCGGCGTCTATGGCCTCGTCTTCGAATTCACGAGCCCGGGCGCGGTCGCGCCCGGCGTGATCGGCACGATTTGCCTTCTGCTCGGACTCTATGCGCTCAATCTCCTGCCGATCAGCTATGCCGGCCTTGCCTTGATGCTGCTTGGCATCATCTTCCTGGTCGTCGAAGCCTTGAACCCGACTGTGGTCCTTGGGCTGGGAGGCGTGGCTGCGTTTCTGCTGGGCGCAGCCATGCTGCTCAGGATCGAGGGGCCCGGCTTCGAGATGTCGTGGGCCGTTATCGGCACCGCCGCCGTCCTGACGCTCGGCCTGGCGCTGTTGACCGGCAGCTATCTGTGGGCGGCCCGCAAGAACGTTCCGCGTGTTGGCGCACAGGCCATGCAAGGGCTGCCGGCGGAGGTCCTCGACTGGCAGGGCAGCGAGGGCCACGTGCTCGCCCGGGGCGAGCGCTGGCGGGCAAAAGCCGACGAACCGCTTGCAGTGGGCGACAGCGTCGAGGTGGCCGATGTCAGGGATCTCGTGCTGACGATACGGCGCCGCAATGTGAGAAGCGATGGAGCAAGGCAATGATCATCGGTTATGTGGCCTATCTGGCAGCAGCGCTCGTCGTGGTCATGTTCCTGTCCGCGGCCATTCGCATCCTGCGGGAATATGAGCGCGGCGTGGTCTTCACGCTCGGCCGCTTCACCGGAGTCAAGGGCCCCGGCCTTATCATCCTCATCCCTTTCGTGCAGCAGATGGTGAAGGTCGACCTGCGAGTGGTGGTCCAGGACGTCCCGCCGCAGGACGTGATCTCGCGCGACAACGTCTCGGTGAAGGTCAACGCGGTGCTGTATTTTCGTATCGTCGACGCCGAGCGGGCGGTGATCCAGGTTGAAGACTTCATGACCGCCACCAACCAGCTGGCACAGACCACGTTGCGCTCGGTGCTCGGCAAGCATGAGCTCGACGAAATGCTGGCCGAACGTGACAAGCTCAACAGCGATATCCAGGAGATTCTCGACCAGCGCACCGATGCCTGGGGCATCAAGGTCTCCGATGTCGAGATCAAGCATGTCGACCTCAACGAGAACATGGTCCGCGCCATCGCCAAGCAGGCCGAGGCGGAACGGCTGCGGCGTGCGAAAGTGATCAATGCCGACGGCGAACAGCAGGCGGCGGCAAAGCTCGTCGAGGCCGGCAAGATGCTGGCCGAAGCACCGCAGGCCATGCAGCTACGCTATTTCGAGGCTCTCCATGACATCGCCGGTGAACGCTCGTCGACGGTCGTGTTTCCGGTGCCGATGGATCTGCTCGGTCATTTCATCAAGCAGGGTGGTGGAGGCGGAGGCGGCTGAGCGCGTGATCTCCCCCCTCGAGGGGGATCAGCACCCTCACCTCCGCCACGGCGGGACCGGCGCAAAGCGTTTGCCGATCCAGTCGGCGAAGGCACGTGTCTTGGCGGCTTGCCCCTTGGCCGAAGGCATGACGACATAGACGGCGCCCTCGTCGGCAAGCGTCCAGTCCTCCAGCACTGGCACCAGCCGGCCGTCGGCGAGCTCGCGTCCGACCAGCCAATCCGTGCTCATCATCAGCCCGACGCCCTGCACGGCGGCTTCGACCAGTACCTCGGCATCGTCGGTGACCAGCGGCCCGGAGACCTCGATACTGACGCGCCGGCCCGAACTGTCGGTCATCTCCCAGGCCGGAAAGGTCTGGAAACCCGAGAAGCCCAGGCAGCTGTGTTCCAGCAGCGCCTCCGGCGCAGTCGGCGTGCCCCGGCGGGCGAGGTAGGACGGCGCGGCGCACAGCAGCCGCCGCCGTGTCGCGACCTTGCGCGCCACCAGCCGCGAATCCTCCAGCGCGCCGAGACGCACGGCGACATCGAAATTCTCGGCGACGAGATCGACGAAACGGTTGGAGAACTCGGCCTCGATACGGACTTCGGGAAATTCGGTGAGAAACTGCGGCAGCAGCGGGCCGATCCACATGCGCCCGAACGAGCCGGGCAGCGCCAGCCGCAGCACGCCGCGCGGCCCGCCGCCGGCATGCGCCGACGCGACAGCCTCGGCCTCGTCGACCGCAGCCAGGATGGTGCGGACGCGGACGAGAAATTCCGAACCCGCCTCGGTCAGCGACACGCTTCGTGTCGTCCGGTGCAGCAGGCGCACGCCCAACCGCTCTTCCAGCGAGGCAAGGCGCCGCGACAGCATCGTCGCGTCGCGGCCGATGCGAGCAGCCGCCTTGGTGAAGGAGCGTGCTTCGGCGATTGCCGCGAAGGCGGCCATTTCGACCAATGCTGCCGGTTCGTGCGATTGCTGCATCAGGCGCAGAGCTCAAATGTAAAAGCCAAGGATTATATACCAATAGCGCAGCAGCTAGTTTCACTCAATCCCGGCCCGTCAATCGGCCATCAACCGGAGTGAGACATGAAAGCGATCGAACTGACTGCCCCGAGACTGGACGCGTTTCGCGCGGCCACCGTTCCCACGCCTGAACCGCAGCGCGGCGAAGTGCTGATCCGCCTGCGCGCCGCAAGCCTCAATTTTGTCGATGTCGCGATAGCGAGCGGCAACTATCCAGGTCCGAGCTTTCCGCTCATTCCCGTCGTCGACGGCGCCGGAGAGATCGTCGGCATCGGCGAGGGCGTGTCGAGGCTCGCCATCAACGACCGCGTCATCGCCCATGCAAAACCGCGCTGGATCGGCGGCCGTCCGCGGCCTTATGAGACCAGAGAGATGCGCGGGCTGACACTGCCCGGCTCGCTCGCCGAATACGTCGCGCTGCCGGCCAATGCCGTCGTGCCGATGCCGGCGCATCTGTCCTTCGAAGCGGCAGCGACGCTGCCGATCGCCGGCACCACCGCGTGGAATGCGCTTCGCGCCGCCGATGCCGGGCCGGGGTCGGTCGTCGTCCTGCTCGGTACCGGCGGTGTCTCGATCCTGACCCTGCAGCTGGCCAAGGCAGCCGGCGCCACGGTCATCATCACCTCGTCGTCTGACGAAAAGCTGGCGCGCGCCAAGGCCTTGGGTGCGGACCATCTCATTAATTATCGTGAGACGCCGGACTGGGACGCCAAGGTGCTCGAGTTGACCGACGGGCTCGGCGCCGACCTGATCGTCGAAACCGCCGGCGCGGCTACCTTCGCCCGCTCCATCAATGCCGCGGCGCCCGGCGGCACGGTGTTCGCCATCGGCTTCGTCACCGGCGCCGAGGCCACCACGAACCTGCTGCCGATCATCATCAAGGCACTCAAGGTTGTGGGCAACAACACCGGTTCGGTATCCGACCTGCGCGACGCGGCGCGGGCCATCGGCGCCGCCCGTATCGATCCGGTCATCGACACTGTCTACAGCCAGCACCAGGCGACCGAGGCCTACGCCCACATGGCAGCCGGCGGCCGGCATTTCGGCAAGCTCGCGTTCAGTCTGTCGTGGTGAGCCTGAAAAAGGCAAAGCGTTGAAGCTGCCGATCTCCCCTCTGGCGGCAGGGCTATCGCAGATGGAAAGCCGAGGCTTTCGCTCTACGACGTACCCCCACCCCTAGCCCCTCCCCACAAGGGGGAGGGAGACTTTCGTTGGCGCTGACCTCGGCAAATTGCCTGCCTTTCGGCGCCAAAAGGGAAAGTAAGGGCGGGCGGCAGCGTTCCCTCCCCCTTGTGGGGAGGGTTAGGGTGGGGGTCCATCTTCGTAAGAATCCAAATGCGATTGCCCTGCCTCTGGCGGGGAGATCGGTCGTCACCTCGGCTTTCGCCAATCGCCAACGCGCCGACAGTCCCAACCTCCGCCTAAATCAGCTTCTCCAGCGTGATCGGCAGATCCCGCACCCTTTTCCCGGTGGCGTGGAATACCGCGTTGGCGATCGCCGGCGCCACGCCGACGATGCCCAGCTCGCCGACCCCCTTGCCGCCCAGCACCGAGGAATGCGGATCGGGAATACCGACCGAGATCACCTCGATGTCGGGAATGTCGGCATTGGTGGCGATGAGATAGTCGGCGAGATTGTTGTTGACGATGCGCCCATGCCGGCGGTCGACGATGCCCTCCTCGAGCAGCGCCTGGCCGATGCCCATGATGATGCCGCCCTTCCATTGGCTTTCGGCGAGCTTGGGATTGTAGAGCCGGCCCGAATCCAGCGCCGACACCACGCGGGAAACGCGAACCGTGCCAAAGTCCTCGTCGACGCGGACTTCGATGAAATGCGCGCACCAGCTGTGGCGGGAATAGTCGCCCTCGGTGTGTGGCAGCGCCATGGCTATGGTGGTGTAGTTCTTGTAGCGGTCCTCGACCGTCGAATTGGCCGGCATGGTGTCGCCCTTCGCCTCGATATGCTCGCGCCCGACGCTGCTGAGCAGTTCGGCGATCGAAACCTCAGGGCCGTTGCCGCGCGGCGAGGCGATGCGGCCATTGGCGACGACGAGCGTGTTGGCCTGCAGCGCATGGAACGGCGAAGCCGGATCGCTGATGGCGAGCCCGATCAGCTGGTCGAGCGCGGCACTCGCCGCCTTGTGGACGGCGCCGGTCATCACCCCGGCCAGCCGCGAACCGCCGGTGACGCCGGCACGGGCATAGCGGGAATCGCCAAGCTTGACGACGACGTTTTCCGCCGGCACGCCCACCACCTCGGCGGCGGTCTGCGCCAGGATCGTGTAGGTGCCCTGCCCCATGTCGATCGATGAGCTTTCGACCTCGACCGAGCCGTCGGCGAGAATACGCACGACCGCCTCGCCATAGGCGCGCCGCACCGGATAGGTACCTGCCGCGACACCCCAGCCGATCAGCTGGTTGCCGTCGCGCATCGAACGCGGCCGGGGGTTCCGCTTCGACCAGCCAAAGGCTTCGGCGCCGGCCGCAAAGGCCTCACGCAGCTGCCGTGTCGACCACGGCTTCTTCGCATGCGGGTCCTGCTCGGCATAGTTCCTGAGCCGGATTTCCAGCGGATCGATACCGACCTCATAGGCGAGCTCGTCGATGGCGCTTTCGATGCCGAAGGCGCTCGGGTTCTCGCCCGGCGCGCGCAATGCCCCCGGCACCACCGTGTTGACCCGCACGACGTTCTGCCGCGACGAGAAATTCGGCGTCGCGTACATGACCGAGGTGACCGAGCCGAGCGGCTCGACCCACATGCCGTCGACCGAGGTCTCGTTGACGCCGCGATGCACGATCGACTGGATCTGGCCCTCCGCGTTGGCGCCGAGCGCCACGGTCTGGCGCGTCGCCGCCCGTCCGCCATAGGCGGTGAAGGTCTGCGGCCTGGTGACCGCCAGCTTCACCGGCCGTCCCAGCATTTTCGCGGCGACTGCCGCTACAGCGCCGTAGCCATAGGCAAACGCCTTGGAGCCGAAGCCGCCGCCAATATAGGGCGAGACCAGTCGTACATTCTCGAACGGCACGCCGAACCATTCGGCATAGGTCCGCGCCATGCCGTCGAGCCATTGGCTCGGCTCCCAGACCGTCAACTGGTCGCCCTGCCACTTTGCGATCAGGCCATGCGGCTCCATCGGCGCCTGGTATTCGCGCGGCGTGTTGTAGGCGTTGCAGATCCTGACCGGAGCCGAGGCGAACGCTGTCTCCGCTTCGCCCCATTCCTTGGTCATCGCATCGACGGGGATGCCGTCGCCGGCCTTTGGATCGCTGAGGTCGACGATCGCCGGCGCCTCGTCATAGGCGATCTTGACCAGCGCCGCGGCGGCGACCGCCTGCTCGAAACTCTCGGCCACCACCGCCGCGACATGCTGGCCGCTGAAGGTGATGTCGCGCGCCAGCGGGCAATAGGCGACGTCCGGCGGCGGCGTGCCCAGCCAGTCCGTTGCGGTTCTCAGCGGCAGGATATTGTCGGGCGTCAGCACCAGCAGCACGCCGGGCGACGCCTTGGCCGCGGCCGTGTCGATCGAACGCACCCGGCCGGCGGCAATGGTGCTCTCGACCAGCACCGCATGGGTAAGCCCCTCGAGCTGCTGCTCGACGGCGTATTTGGCGGCACCGGTGATCTTGGCCGGGCCGTCGACGCGCGACAGCCGACCGCCGACCTGATCGGCGAGGACGGCACCGTCCGAAGCGTCGCCGCGTTTGGCATCGCCGGGTCTTGTTCTCAACTCGTGAACGGTCATGCCGTTTCTCCCATTTTGAGGATGGCGCGGGCGACGACGCGCGGCGCCAGTTCGATCTTGTAGTGGTTGGCGCCACGGTCGACGGCGCCCTCGACGGCGAGCAGGCTGGCTTGCCTGACGACCTCCGGCTCGAGCACTTTGCCTTTCAGCGCCTCTTCGACGGCAAGGGCGCGCCATGGCTTGGTGGCGACGCCGCCAAGCGCGACGCGCAGATCGCGGATCGTCCTTCCGTCGGCCTCGAATTCGATGCCGACCGCGGCACTTGCCGCGGCGAATTCATAGGACTGGCGGTCGCGGACCTTGAGATAGGTCGAGCGGCGGGCGGCCGCCGAAGCGGGAATGCCGATCGCGGTGATCATCTCGCCGGACTCAATCGCATGCTCCCTTTCGGGCGTGCTGCCCGGCAACAGGAAAAAATCATCGACGGCGATCTGACGGTCGCCGAGATGGACAATCGCGTCGAAGGCGACGAGTGCAACCGCCAGGTCGCCGGGATAGGTGGCGACGCAGGCCTCGCTGGTGCCGAGCACGGCATGGCCGCGGGTGACGCCGCCAATCGCCGAGCAGCCGCTGCCGGGCGAGCGCTTGTTGCAGGCGGGGAAATTCGCCGGATCGCGGAAATAGGGGCAGCGTGTACGCTGCATCAGATTGCCGCCGATCGTCGCCATGTTGCGCAGCTGCGCCGATGCCGCCTGCCACAGCGCCTCCGAAACGGCAGGGAACCGGCTCTTGATACCGGCATGGTCGGCGACGGTGCTCATCCTGGCCAGCGCCCCGATCGTGGCGCCCCGGTCATCAACGGCAATCGTGTCCAGTCCCTTGAGATGGGTGATGTCGACCACGGTCTCGGGTTCGGCAACGCCGCATTTCGCGAGATCGACAAGCGTCGTGCCGCCGGCGAGAAGCATGACGCCGGGAAGTGCTGCTGCCTCACGGGCTGCATCGACGGAGCCGGCGCGGAGATACGAAAAGTCTCTCATGACGCGGCCTCCATGGCCGCCTGGCGCACGGCGGCGACGATATGCGGATAGGCGCCGCAGCGGCAGAGATTGCCGGCCATGTATTCGCGGATCTCCTCATTCGAGCCGGCATGGCCTTCGCGAATGCAGGCGACCGCCGACATGATCTGGCCCGGCGTGCAATAGCCGCACTGGAAGGCATCCTGTTCGAGGAAGGCGGCCTGCACCGCATGCAGCGTGCCATCCTCCCCGGCAAGCCCTTCGATGGTGGTGATGTCCCTGCTTTCAGCCTGAGTGGCAAGCGTCAGGCAGGCCAGCACGCGCTGGCCGTCGATATGAACGGTGCAGGCGCCGCACTGGCCCTGGTCGCAGCCCTTCTTGGTGCCGGTCAGCCCGAGATGGTCGCGCAAGGCGTCGAGCAGGGTAACGCGCGGTTCGACCTCCAGCTCATGTCGATGTCCGTTGATTCGAAGTTGGATTGGAGTTCGGGTTTTGCTTGTCATGGGGCGTCTGGCTCCAGTTGCTTGACGCGGGAGGGGATGATCTGGTGCCCGGCCGGCGAGCGGCAAGGTCAGCTTATGGCTAGGTGAAGGCTATCTTCCTCTTGGGGGAAGTGCCCGGCAGGGCAGAGGGGGTCGGTTCGACTTGGCGCGAGCTCCGGGAGGGCTGCGGCTTGGGAGGTCGAAAGACGTGACATACCCGATCCCGTGATTACATGAGAAAGGCGCTCCACAATCGGAGGCGCCTCCGCTTATTACCTAAGGGCCTGCTCCGTCCTGTTCAAGCCCAGGATCGAAAATGATCAAAATTGGAGGAAATTGGCAGGCAGCCGGCCGTCGTGCCTGGAGACAAAAAAGCACCACCGGCCCAAGCCGGTGGTGCTCTCTGAACTGTCTGTAGGGGCAGGACAGTCCAATGATCCTGAGGGGATCGTGCTCAACATGGGCTCATTTTTGCCCCACGGCATCGGCCGAACAGATGACGAGTGCCGGCCGCGAGGAAATATCCTCCGTCGTCATCCTCCGGACGTCATCCACGGGCCGTGCACTGGAGGCGGGCAAGATGCCTCGCCTGCCGGAACGCCGGCCCAGACCCGATCCTGTGATTATATTTACTTGCGATTATATTTGTCGGAGACGTAACGAAGGTGGAAGCGTCTGCGTTCTTGAAACGGGGCCTGCCTATCCGGGTATGCTTCGGATCAGCACTGGAGAAAAAATTGGCCGCGGAGCCGCCCGTCATTTCTGGAGACAAAACCGAAGCCGCCGTTGCAAAGCCGCTGCGCGCCGACGCGCAGCGCAACCGCGATGCTCTGGTCGAGGTCGCGGCAAAAGCCTTTGCCGCGCAAGGCGTCGATGCCTCGCTGGAGGAGATTGCGCGCCAGGCCGGCGTCGGCATCGGCACGCTCTACCGGCATTTCCCAACCCGCGAGCACCTGGTCGAGGTGGTTTATCGGCGCGAAGTGGAAGGACTGTGCCAGGCGGCCGACGAACTCGCCCGCGATCATGCGCCCGACATGGCGCTCGAACAATGGATGCAGCGCTTCGTCGACTACATCGCCACCAAGCGCGGGCTGTCGACAAGCCTGCGCATCCTGCTCACGACCAACTCAACCCTGTTCTCCGACGTTTCCGGCAGGGTGACGCTCGCCTTGCGGCGGCTGATCGATGCTGCGGTCGCCGACGGCTCGATCCGCGGCGATGTCGATGCCTCCGACGTGCTGCATGCGCTGGGCGGCATCTATTCGGCCCCGGACACCAAGGACTGGCGCGATCGCTCGCGCCGATTGGTGTCGCTGCTGATGGATGGGCTGCGGTTTGGAGCGGCCAAATCCGGCCCATCCAAGGAATAACGAATGCAGTGACTGTCCTTATTTCATTTCAGCGAGATGCTCATACCGCTGAGATCGGCATTGACTTGCAGGCCTACCTGCCTGCCCGTGAGTTCGAGTTGGGCACCCTTGTCATTGGTCATGACGATCACCTGGGCTCCTTTGCCGAGCGCGCCGCCACCGCCCGCTGCACCGTACACCCCCGTCACATCCCGGGCGCGGCGTATGTGGCGCACGGTACCTTTGAAATAGGTCTTGGAGGCGCCGAAGGCGAGGCCGCCCGAGATGCCGCCGACCGAGATCGGATATCGGCGACCATGGAAGGTCAGTGTGCCCTCGCCTCCGGAGCCGCCGATAAAGAAGGCCGCCTTGTAGACGGCGAAGCGGATCGTACCGCTGTCGGCATGCGCGACGCTGGCAAAGCTAACTGCCGCCGCAGCGATGACGGCAACTGCGACTGAACGAAATCTGGACGAAATCTTCATGATGAGAACTCCTCAAGATCGCCGCATGCCCAGCCGGCCGGGCACGTCGGCGTCGTATCAAAGTCATAGCTGAACAGTCTCGCCGGTCATTGGTTCCAAGCACGCGGCCTGAATCCGGCTGCGAGAAGACCGCCACGAAACGAGGCGGATGGCGAGCGTAGTCCTGGCTGTAAGAACAGTGGCCGAATGGTGGGGATGATCGTAGGTGTTGAGGCGGAATGGTATTAGTCTGCGCTGTCTGGGGTTTCGGGAGCGCGGCAAAGCAATGGACTTCAACTCACGACATGGCTACCTGCTGATCGGTGGCCTGATCCTGGTCGGCGCCGGGCTCCTGGTCGTTTCGCTGATCGTCAATCTTCGCGTGGCGCACAGTGTGCGTGACGACGTACGCCATCGTGAAAAGCTGCTGGAATATTATCGCAATATCTTTTCGCAGCTGGGCGTGATCCTGATCGGGATTGGCGTGTCCCTGTTCATCTTCTTTTTTCAGCAGAATTATCAGGACCAGCGCAAACGCGAAACGGAGCTCCAGCAGGTTCTCGCCAAACTGGCAGCGCGTGTTGCCCGCGGCAGCGCTGTCGTGGAGGCCCTCGGCGAATTCGACGCGCTGCTGGATGATGGCGGTGCCTATGTCAGTCCGGAACACGGCGGTGACAACGCCGCTGTCAGCGCCCACGGAACGGGGCTTGCCAAGCAGGTTTCCCAGATCCTTCTGGTCGAGCGCGACGTCGATGTTCAGGGGTTCGATATTCTCAATCTGTCACGCGATTTCGAAGCATCGTTCGTCGTCAACGAGCTCAACCCAATGCTTTGGTTCAACATCGTCCGGAACGAGAGCGACATCAAATATGCCACTACCCAGATCGCCCTGGATTACAAGGACCTGCAGGATGCGATCGGCGGCGAGCCGATCGAGGTTGCGATTGCCAATCCCGAAAAGGAGCGGAAGATCAAGCAGGAGGTGCTCGACGTCTTTTATGATGCCGATCTGCTGCGCCAGCGCAGCAGGCGGTTTCTCGGCCGCGCGTGCTGGCTTTTCAGCACGGGGCGCGGCTTCGTCAAGCTTGCACCGGCCAATGAAATCGAAGCCGATGCCAGATCGCACCAGGAATGGATCGACCGGTCGAAAGGCTTCCTGACGCAGTTGAAGTCGGGAAGCGGCAATTGCTTCAAATTGCTTCAGTTCGGCCCGGCATAGGCTCCCTCACCGCCGGTGGCTAATCCCCCACGCGCCGCAGCGTGCCGAGATGATTGTCGTTGAGAAAATCAACGGTCATGGCCGACGCCTTGCCGTCGGGGCCGAGGGCAAAGCTGACAGCCGAAGGCCTGTCCGGCATCTCGGCATCGGGGAAGGTCACGAAGAGGTCGCGGTTGAAATGCTTCAGTGGATAAGACCGCGCACCGGCAGGCCCGACCTTAAGGACAAGAGCGTCTCCTTCGCCCGACACAATAGCTTCGCCGAAGAAGTCGTTGAAGTAACGGCCTGCATAGGCACTGGCCGGCTCGGCCGGACTTGCTGGAGAGGGCGGCGCGGCATAGGTGGCCTTGGCCGCCGCAATCACCGGGCCGAACATGCTCGCATAGATATCATTCCATGCCTTTATCTTATCCTTGCCCAGGGTTCCGTCGAAGACGAGATCGGCGAAGCTGTCGGACAGCCCGTCCGGCACGCCTGTCGGAAAGGCGTTGGCGATGACGACGATGCCAAGCTTCTCCTCGGGGAAGAGCATCACCAGACTGCGTGCGCCGGTGCTGAAGGCGCCCGCATGACCCCAGATCAGCCCGTGCCGGCCGAATTCGATATTCCAGCCGAGGCCGTAGAAGGCCTCGCCTCCGGAGACGGGGTTCTTGCCGCGAACCATCAAGGGAATATGTGTCTGTTCCAGCGCATCGGCGGCAATGAGTCTCTTGCCGGCATAGACCCCGTTGCCGAGCACAAGGCGCATCCATTGCGAGAGGTCGCGTGCGGTGGAGCTGACGCCGCCTGCTGGCGCCTGCGCATCCGGATAGCGCTGGACCTTCGCGATCCAGGCGCCATCGATTTTGGCGTGGAGCTCGGCGCGGTTGGCGTGCTTGATGAAGTCCGAATGACGGGAGCTGGTCGAGGCCATTCCAAGCGGACGGTAGAGCTTCTCTTCGGCGACCTCTTCCCATGATTTACCCGTCGGCTTCGCGGCCGCGACCGCACCCTCGGTCAGTCCGAAATTGCTGTAGGAATAGCCCGCACGAAAGCTCGATGACGGCGACGCGAACCGCAGCCGGCGCAGGATCTCCGCGCGGTCATAGCCGATGTCCTCGAGGTCGTCGCCGGCGGTGCCGGGAAGCCCGCTGCGGTGCGCAAACAGGTCGCGGACCGTGAGTTCGCTGGTCGGATAGGGCTGAGCGAGCCGGAAAGCCGGATCGAGGTCGGCGATCTTGGAATCCCACGAAGCGATCCCGTCGCTGACCAGCGCCGCCACGACGGTGGCGGAGACCGGCTTGGAGAGCGAGGCAATCTGGAAGACCGTGTCAGCATCGACGATCTCCGGTTTTCCGGCTTCGCGATGCCCGAACCCCTTGAGGAAGATCACCTCGTCGCCGTGCACGACGCCGATGGCCAGACCGGGCACGCTACCATCCGCGACGACGCCTTCGGCAAGCAATTCGAGCTTCGCAATGGCCGCGGCGACCCGGTCGGGCGTAATGGTGTCGGCCGACGCCGCCTTCGGCGAAAGCACCATGATTGCGATGACGGCCAACCTCCAACGGAGGTGGTTCCGGTTTGTGAATAGCCGCACGCTCAGCCCCCTCCGCCTCACCGGCGTGCACTATTGCAGCCTGACGCAGGGGAGGCCAGCCCCAAGGATCGCTTCCATCGACGGATGTTCGCTTCGCACCAGTCGAAATTCAGACAGCCGCGCCTGAGCTACGAAGCAGCGCGCAGGCGAAGGCGCCGCCTGCTGGCGCGGGCCTTCTCCGCCACCGCGGCGGTGATCTCGACCACGCCGTCTTCACGCGGTCTGGCGTTGGTGGCCTTGTGGAGCCGCTCATAGGGCAACAGTTCCTTGACCCGGGCTTGAAGCGACGCGACTTCGGCTCGCAGATCCTCGCATTCCTGCCGCTGGACGTCGAACTGTATCTGTTCGGATGCCTGCTGCAGGGAAAGCTGCGAAAAATTCGCGCTGACCGCGGAAAGGTTCATCTTGTCGTGTTCGCTCTCCTTCGTGAGAGCGGACAATTTTTGCTCGACAATTTGCTTTTCGGCCACCGCGTCGCTCGCTTGAGCCTTGAGCCTGGCGATCTCGGTGACGGCTTCGCTGTTGTGGTTGGAGGCGGCTTCCAGCCGCGATCGAAGGTCCTCGATTTCAGAACGCAAGCCGGTCATCTCCGCGACACTGCGTGCAAGCTCGGCTTCCCTGTCACCGTCCCTGAGGCGGGCCGCTTCCGTTATTTCCGATAGCTTCGTCTGCGCCATATCGAGCGATTTCTGCAGCCGCATTTCCTCTTTCTCGCTCTTGCCAAGCGCGGCCAGCAGTTCGGAAACCTGCGCGGCGTCATTGGCATGGACGGTCGAGAGTTCGTCCAGCCTGTGCCGCGCCTCGGCCTCCCGTTTCAGCGCCTTGTCGAGATCGATCGACAGACTGACATGCTTCTCCCGCAGCATCTCGTTCTCGCGCGAGCGTCTGTTGGCCTCGACCGCTCTGGCCGAGAGCGTTTTGACAAGCTCGCCGAACTCGGCCTCGCGTTTTGCGCTCGCATTGCCTGCGACGACGAGTTCCAGCCTTGCCGCAGCCAGCGCGCCGCGAAGTGCTTCCTTGTCCTCGACCAGGCTCGCCTCGTGCTGCTGCAGGGCCTCGATAGCGCTGTCGCGCTCGCGCTGCTTTCTGGTTGCATCGTGGAGCTGTTCGGACAGCACCCTTTGCTGCGCGGTCAGGCCGGTATTTGCCAGCTCCAATTCGTTGGCGCGAAGAATGTCGCCGTGAAGCAGTTTCAGGAATTCGCCCGTCAGATGATGCGAGGTCGCGATCTCCGACAGTTTCGCATTGATCTCCCCCAGATACTCCTGCGCGTCGTGAAAGAGCCCATCGACCGCATTTAAGGCAGCCAGCCGGGTTTGCGTATGGGGGGACAGCCGTCGTGCGGTCTCGAAGGCGTCCGCATTGGCTTCGAGCTGCGAGCTGTCATCCGTTGTCGCGAGATTCTCATCCGATACCGTCTCATCCGGCACAGTGACGTCGTTCAACGGCGACTGATCGTCCACATTGAGACATTCGCTAAACGCATCCGCCAAATCGGTTTCGAGCTCCTTGAACGCTCTCTCCACTGTCTCGGCACGCTTGATCAAACCTTTGAAATTCATGACCGAATATCCCTCTCGTGCAGCGCCGGCAAGGAGCGGATTTTCAATACTTGACCCTCGCCTCCCCCGAATGCGGGTTCATCTCCTGACGTGCGCTCTGGCCGACGCACGCTAGGGACAGGCTTGGCCACTGTCCTCGTGTGTTTGAATGACGCATAGCCGTGTTCTGCCGCGCTCCATACCCGAGGCGTTGGCACCGCTCGAAAAATGCCCACTCATTTCACCCGAAACGGATATGAAGCGGCGCAAGCATGAGGATCGCCTGGTGGCTGTTGTACGGATCGGCCGAGCGCCTCGGTGCTCTGCAGCAGCTACAAGTCACACTTGGACGAGGCGCGTTACGGCCGGAAGGCCTGACCTAATAAATGATTGTGTTGAATACGTTTCGCTGATTAGCTGCTGTGCATTGACCAGGGACAAGACCGATAAATGTTGTCCCGGGAGGACCGCGATGCCGGTGCTTGAGGTTTGCCACGTCTCCAAGAATTTCGGGGCTATCCAGGCCCTGACTGACGTCAGCTTCCAGGTGGAGCGAGGCGAAGTCGTTGGTCTGATGGGGGACAACGGCGCCGGCAAGTCGACGATAGTCAAGACTGTGGCCGGGAATTTTCCTCCGAGCGACGGCGAAATTGTAGTCGAGGGCGAGGTGTGCCACTTCCACCAGCCCGTGCAGGCCCGCGCCAAGGGGATCGAAGTTGTTTATCAGGACCTGGCGCTCGCCGATAATCTGACGGCCGCGCAGAACGTCTTTCTGGGGCGCGAGATCAAGAAAGGCTTCTGGCCGATCAGGATTCTTGACAAGCAGGCGATGATCGATCGCTCGGCAGCGCTGTTCAAGGAACTCAAATCGGAAACCCGGCCGCGCGACCTCGTCAGGAAGATGTCGGGTGGGCAGCGCCAGGCGGTCGCCATCGCGCGGACCCGGCTTTCAAATGCCAAGCTGGTGCTGATGGACGAACCAACGGCCGCCATCTCCGTGCGCCAGGTGGCGGAAGTACTCGAACTGATCCGACGCCTCAAAGCACAAGGAGTCGGCGTCATGCTGATCAGTCACCGAATGCCTGACGTGTTCGCCGTGGCAGATCGCATTATCGTCCTCAGGCGGGGCTCGAAAGTTGCCGACAAGCCAGCCGACAAAACATCGCCCGAGGAAATCACTGGACTGATAACGGGGGCCATCCGTGGCGAATAGTGTTCAGGAGTCAATTGGCGTTCAGGGCTCAGTCGAAGAACATGGCCGGCCGGCCATGTCGGATTTCGTCCCGACCAAGGAAAAAACAGTTCTCCAGCGTGTGATTTCAAGTCAGCCCTTCTGGGTGACGATCGCGCTCATCGCGCTCGTCATGTTGATGACTGCGATGGAGCCGAGCTTCGGCACGTCTGAAAATGTCGCCAATGTGACGCGCAATTTCGCACCTTTCGGCATCATGGCACTTGGCATGACGATCGTCATCATCACCGGCGGTATCGATCTGTCGGTCGGCTCCGTCATGGGTCTCGTGGTCATCGTCGCCGGCCTGTTCCTCACTTGGCATTATCCCTGGTACGTCGCCTTCGCCATGGGCCTTTTCTCCGGTCTGGCCTGTGGCGCGGTCAACGGATTCTTTGTCGCCTATGTCGGGATGCCGTCCTTTGTGGTCACCCTCGGTATGCTGTCCGTCGCGCGCTCGCTGGCGGTCGTATTCTCGGCCAACCAGATGCTCTACCAGTTCGGGCCCGATGCTCCGATCGTGAAGGCAATCGGTCAGTGGAAATGGCCGCGGCATGGTCCGAACGACTGGGCACCGCATTGGATACCAGAACTGTCGTCACAATTCTGGACCATGGTGATCTTGGCCCTGATTCTCGGCTTCGTATTCAACTTCACAGCCTGGGCCCGGCATCTCTTCGCCATCGGCGGCAATGAGGAGGCGGCACGGCTCACCGGCGTTCCGGTCAACTGGATTAAATTCCAGGCCTATGTCTTCTCGGCTTTCACCGCCGCGCTCGCCTCGCTCCTGCTCCTCGGCTATAACGGCTCGGCCATCAATGCCATGGGCCAGGGCTACGAGCTGCGCGTTATCGCCGCGACAGTCATTGGCGGCGCCAGCCTCATGGGCGGCGCCGGCACGGCCTTCGGTGCGATCATCGGTTCGGCCTTCCTCGAGGTGATCAGGAATGCGCTGCTGATGGCCGGTATCGATTCAAATTGGCAGGGTGCCTTCGTCGGCGCCTTCATCGTTCTTGCGGTTCTTTTGGGCATGCAAACCGGCGGCAAATCGATTCTCGCCGCGTCGCTGGCAGTCTTGATGCCCAAAAAACGCCGCTAGAAACCCGCCGGCGGGAGGCTTGCGGGATCACACCCAGGAGGAGAACGTCACATGAAAAAACATCTGCTGACGGCCGCCGTGGCGCTTGGCGCAATGGTGCTCGCCGTTTCCGGCGCCCAGGCGAAATACACCTTCGCCCTGGTGCCGAAGAACATGAACAATCCTTTCTTCGACCAGGCACGCGACGGCTGCAAGAAAGCCGAGGCCGAATCCAATGGCGCCGTGGAGTGCATGTATATCGGCCCCGGCGAACATGGTGGTGGCGACGAGCAGGTGCAGATCGTACAGGACCTCGTGGCCAAGAAGGTGGACGGCATCGCCGTGTCGCCATCGAACGCCGCGGCGATGGCGGTTGCGCTGCAGGCCGCCAAGGAAGCCGGCATCCCGGTCCTCACCTGGGACTCCGATCTCCTGCCCGAAAACAAGGATCTCCGCGTTGCCTATATCGGCACGCACAATTACGAAATCGGCGAGAACCTCGCCAAGCTTGTAATGCAGATCAAGCCCAAAGGCGGCACGATCTGCATCCAGTCCGGCGGCGCCGCGGCGGCCAACCACAACGAGCGCATGCAGGGCATTCGCGATACGCTTTCGGGCACCAAATCGGCGGCCTCGCCCGGGGATCGGCTGACGGGCCAGAACGGCTGGACCGAAATCGAAGGCTGTCCGCTCTACACCAACGATGATTTCCCGCTTTCGGTGCAACAGTTCGAGGATATCATGGCGAAAAACCCGAACCTCGACGCATTCGTCCCAACCGGTGGCTTCCCGCAGTTCATTCCCGATGCCAACCGCGCCGCGGTCGCACCGTACAAGGACAAGATCGCCTCGAAAGCCCTGGCCCTTGTCGTTGCCGACACGCTTCCGGTACAGATCGACCAGATGAAGGAAGGTTTCTCCCTTGGCCAGGTCGGCCAGCGGCCGTTCGAGATGGGCTACAAGACGATGATGGCGCTGAAGGAAATGAAGGAGGGCAAGGCTCCGCCGGCCGACCCGACCTACACGGGCCTCGATGTCTGCACTCCGGAGACAGCCGACACTTGCGTCGCCAAATAGTGCTTTTGGGCGGGAGGAAACTCCCGCCCTTTTCACAGGGGATCTCAATGCCGGAATTGTTCTCGCTCAAGGGCCGTGTCGCATTGGTCACGGGTGCCTCGCGTGGTCTTGGTTTTGCCATGGCCAAGGCACTTGCGGAAAACGGCGCGACGGTGATCGTCAATGCGCGCGACATGGCCGCCCTTTCCGCGGCCGCCGAAAGGATCGGTGCAGAAGCCCTGCCGTTCGATGTCACCGACGCGGCGATCTCAAGGGCGTCGCTCGAAGGAATCGTCGAACGCCACGGCCGCCTCGATATTCTGGTCAACAACGCCGGCATCCAGCATCGTAAACCGCTGGTCGAATGGCAGGACGAGGATTTCAACCATGTGGTTGCCGTCAATCTGTCGGCTTGCTTCCGCATGATGCGCGACGCGGTGCGCCTGATGCTGCCAAACAAGTTCGGGCGCATAATAAACACCGGATCGGTCGCAGCGATCCTTGGCCGTCCCACCATTCACGCCTATGTGGCGGCAAAGGCGGGCCTGCACGGGCTGACACGCTCCACTGCCGCTGAGCTGGGCCGTCACGGCATCACCGTCAACGCGATCGCCCCCGGCTATTTCGCCACCGAGCTCAACACCGCACTTATGCGCGACGAGGCCTTCACCAAATGGGTCGAGGCACGAACCCCCGCGGGCCGCTGGGCCCAGCCTGAGGAGCTCGGCGGAGCCGTGGTGTTTCTCGCCTCCGACGCTGCCGCTTACGTCAACGGGCACGTGCTGGCGGTTGACGGCGGGCTATCGGTTTCCCTGTGATTTCAACCGGCGACACCGTGCCGGCAGGGCGTGCCTGCTAGCCGCCTGAAATGACGACTTGCCGCATGCGCTGCTGGCCCGGTCCCCTGCGCGGACGCCGACGCCACACGATTGGATGCCGCGCCGTGTTGCAGCCGCCGACTATCGATTCGCAACGGGTTATTTCGACGTCCGGCGGCATCGATGCTTGATGCCGCCAATATTTCATTCCACACACCGGTCATGATGAGAAACGACATACGGGATCAGCGCCGGGTTTTCGGGTGGGCCTTGCCTGCCTCCGCGGTCGTGCATTTGCTCGCCGCCGCGCTTCTTTTGTCCGCACTGCCGCTGTCGCCCCCGCAGCCGCAGAAGGAGCAGCCCATCGCAGTTGATATCGTGCCGCCGCCTAAACCGCCGGAAAAAACCAAACCTCCGTCCCCCGCTGAACCGCCCAAGCCGGAAAAGCAGCCGGAAGCCAAGGTCGAGACGCCGACGAGCCGTGAGGTCACCGCGCAGAGACCTGTCTTCCAATTCGGTGAGAAGGACGCCGGTCCTCGCAAGTCTCTGGACGGCAACAGTGCGGAGGATGGTTCGGAACAACCGCCAGCGCCGCAAGTTCCCAGTAACCAGGATCTTGCACAGCCACCTGCCGTGACAGCGGTCGAGGGGAAAGACCAGGCTCCGTCGCCTGGCGCATCACCGCCGCCGAAGCCCAAGCCAGCGGATGTCAAGGAGCAAAAACCCTTGAAGCTTCAGCAAGCCAAGACGTTGTTCTCGGAAGCAGCAACCGGTGATCCGATAGCGACAAGCGCAATGGGCAATATACCCCGCCCCGTGCGGATCGGTCAGCTCTGCCTCACGGAATTGCGCGAACAGTTGCGCCGCGCCTCGCCCCCCTATTTTCCCGACCTCTTGCGTTCATTCAGGCTGAAGGAAGGCACTATCATGCAAGTTCCCAGGACCGCCTTCCGTGCCAACGGGCAGTGGTACGATTTGAGCTATCGTTGCGAGGTCGATCCGGACGCGACGAAAGTCATTTCCTTCGCCTTCCGTGTCGGAGATCCGGTGCCGCGCAGCGAATGGAAGCGCCGCGGGTTGCCCGCCGAATAGGTGGTCGAGGCCACGGAGGCTGGCTGGTCGGCGCCGTCAAATCCGGCCGGCGATGTCTTCGCGCGCTCCGGGCTGCCGAACCAACACGCGCCAAAAGTGGCTTTCGTCAGCGGCCGCCGAAGTCTAGCATACGGCTTTGGGAGGAGGCTTCGATGACTTCAAGTTTCAATGTTCATCATGCTGCCGGCTATGAGCAGCTCATGGGCCGCTGGAGCCAAAGACTCGCGCCGCTGTTCATCGACTTCGTGGGGCTTGCCGACGGCGAAAACATCCTCGACGTCGGTTGCGGTACCGGCAGCCTGACCTTCGCGCTCGTCAAGGCCGCTGACCTCGGCGAGGTCGCGGCGATCGACTTTTCGGCCGTTTTCGTCGAGGAGGCAATCCGACGCAACACCGATCCGCGGATAAAAATCCGTCAGGCGGATGCCTGCGCCCTGCCCTTTGAGGATGGCGCGTTCGACCGTGCCCTAGCCCTGCTCGTGCTCCATTTCGTGCCCGAAGCCGGCAAGGCAGTCGCCGAGATGCGCCGCGTCGTGCGGCCGGGCGGCGTCGTCGCGGCGACGGTATGGGACCATCTCGGCGGCATGCCGGGGATGCGCATGATGATCGACACGGTGGCGGTGCTCAGTGAAGGCGGACGCCAGTTGCGTGCCCGCTATTGCACGCAGCCGATGATGCAGCCGGGTGAAATGAAACGGACCTTTGTCGAACAGGATCTCCGCGACGTTACGGAAACCCAGTTGATGATCCGCATGGACTACCAAAATTTCGATGATTACTGGGCGCCGATTGCCGCCGGCGAAGGGCCGCTCGGCAAGTATGTGGCCGCGCTCGACCCGGAAGAGCGGGCGCGCACCGACGCCGCCATGCGCGACGCCTATGAGGCCGGCCGGCCCGACGGCCCGAGGTCCTTTGCCAATGTCGCCTGGGCCTGCCGCGGCGTCGTTGCCTGACGTTGGCGCTAATGCATGCCGTGTAAAAAGCGCATCGCATGAGGCCGATCGAACGCGACGCGCTTTAGCCGATCCCGTAGACCAGCCCAACGCGGCCGTCCGAAAGCTGTTCGACCTTGCGCAGTTCGAGCCCACGACGATTTTTCGCCGTCCCAAACAGCGCCTTTCCTTCACCGGCGAGCAGCGGATAGACGATGAGCCTGAGCTCATCGACCAGCCCGGCATCGATAAGGCTCGCGGTAATTCGGGCGCCGCCCATAAGGTAGATGTCCTTGCCGGGCTGCTGTTTCAGTGCAGCGATATCCTCGAAATTCCGCACGAAGCGCGTCTTTGGCCAGGCCGCCGAAGTCATTGTGTTCGACAGCACATAATGCGGGGTCTGCGCGGCGAAGCGGGCCCATTCGAGCTCGGCCGGCTTCGGCAATTTGCCGGTCATCGGCAGCGGCTTGTCGGGCTCGTTCTGGATGGCGCTCCAGTAGCGCTCGTAGCCGGCATACATGACGCTGCCAAGCAGGCAAGCGTCGATTTGCGGCGTCAGGCCGTATTCGTCCGACCACGCGTCGACCCAATCGGCGTAACCCTCGGGCCCCTCCATCTTGCCGTCGACGGAAATTTTCATTCCAGCGATTAATTTGCGCATGACTTCCTCCATCAGGCTTGCGGGATGCAAGCACGTTTCATCGGTTCAGCGTTGCTTCGTGTTGCTGGCGGCGACCTCAGGGATGGCCGCCGCGAGTTACATCAGGCCGGCAGGCGGCGGTCGTATTCTTCCCGCAGGCGGCTCCAGCCGTCCCAGAACGAGGTCGGCGTCTTGCCCGCCAGGCGGGCGGCCAGCAGGTCGAGGTGTATGTGCCAGCCGGCCGTGATGTTGAGCTGGATTGCACGTTCCGGCAGGCGGCGATGAACGACGGTGAGCAGCACATCGTTACCCTTCGCCTCCAGCAAGAAGGAGACGCCGCCGGTGTTTCCCCAGGTGATGGAAAGCTTGCGCGGCGGATCGAGTTCGGTGATCCGGCCCTCCATCCGATGCTCTTCGGGAAAGCCCGCTGGTCGCTGGCCAGGCGGGTCCGTCAGCTCGTCGTTACGCCAGACCAATTCGAACGAGCTGCCGGCCTTCATTTCCATCTGGCCCGCGGCCATCCATTGCCGGCGCAAGTCACTCTCGGTGAGATAGGCCCAGACGCGCTCGATGGGGCCGGGCAAGAGGCGCTGAATGGTGAACGTGGCGGGCTCGCTCAGCTCGCCATAGGCGTCGATGGTTCTCATCTGGTTCATTGCTCGTCTCCTTCTTCTGAGTTGGGCGATTTCCTGGGCTCTTCCTGGGCTTTGCGTGCGTCCTCTTCGCGAAGAAGGCGTTCGAGAACATCGAGACGACCGGTCCAGAAGCGCTCGTAGAAGCTGAGCCACTGATGGGCGCTGGCCAGCGGTCCAGGGGCTAGTCGGCACAGATGCGTTCGGCCCCTCACCTCTCGACGAATAAGCCCTGCGTTCTCCAGCGCCTTGATGTGCTTGGAGGCCGCCGCGAGCGACATCGCGAAGGGTTCCGCCAGCTGGCTTACCGTTTTCTCGCCATCGGCGAGATCGCGAAGCATGTGCCGCCGGGTGGCGTCGCCAAGGGCGTGAAAAACCGCGTCCATCTTGGGTGTCTCTAATTCAACCATGTAGTTGAATATAGACGCACGCTTTGAGATAGTCAACCATTTGGTTGAATAATTTATGCGAAGCGTCGCGGGACCGTTTGCGCCATCGAGCTTGTCGTGACGGGAGATGCGGACGCGCCCCGCGACAGTAAGGGCGAGGCCCTTATTTGCCGTCGAAGAAACGGTGGATCGCGGCTTCCAGCTTTTCGATAAGCTGAGGGTTGTGGCAGCTGCCAGCCCAGATCAGGGCGTTTAGCCTCATCTCTTTGTTGATAAAGCTCACTTTCCCAGAATCCAGCAGGTATTCCGCGATCTCGTAGTGCCGCCCCTTGATAGCCTCGATGAGCGCGTTGTTTCTGCCCGTCTTGTCGGTCAGATTTACTTCCGCGCCATTCTCCACGAGCAACTTGACGACTTCGAGATGCCCGTTCTTCGCCGCCTCGATAAGAGCCGTTCTGCCGTAGTAGTCAGCTCGCGCGTTGATCTCTATTTGGGGGTGTCTCACGAGGACTGCGATACACGCGTAATGTCCCTTGGCCGACGCAAGGCTCAAGGGCGTGCTCTTCCACTTGTTTCTGGCATTCACGTCGATTTCCGGGTCTTCGATCAGCGCCTCCACCACAGCTGTGCGGCCATTGAGGGCTGAAAGGTGAAGTGCAGACCAGCCGCCGTCGTCCGACTGATTGATGTCGGCGCCAGCCGCCAATTCCGATCGAACCGCCTCCGCATCGCCTTGTTCTGCCGCGACCAGCAGGGGCGACCAGTCTCTTGCCCCTTCGGCTTCCAAGCTGTTGGTCAACGCAGTCGCCTCCTCGGATCGTCCACAGAATACCACAGAATCCGCGATAGTGGGGTCGTCCTGTATAGAGTTCCCTGGAGTCCGTGGGTCGCAGAGAGCTGTCGGCCCGAAGCGGAGGATCAGCGCTTCACGTCCGTCTCCTCACATTCTCCTGATATCGACTGGCTTTGGCGGCCATTCAGACTAGATAGAGCCTGCGCCGGGCGGAACGATGCAGAAGGACCTGAACATGCCTGAACAGATTACACTGAATAGACCTGAACAAATCAGATTGAACGACGGCTCCGCCATTCCGCAAATCGGCCTCGGCGGGTGGCAGGTCGATCCAGCCATCACCGCCAAGGTGGTGCGCTGGGGAATCGAGGCCGGCTACAGGCTGATCGACACCGCCGAAGGCTATCAGAACGAGGAAGGTGTCGGGCAGGCGATCCGCTCGGCCGGCGTCCCGAGAAGCGAGTTGTTCATCACCTCGAAACTGCGCAACGGCGCGCATCAGCGCGACGCCGCCTTGCGCGCCTTCGACGAAACGATGAGCAAGCTCGGCATCGAACAGATCGACCTGTTCCTGATCCATTGGCCGGTGCCCAGCCAGGACAGATATGTCGAGGCCTGGAAGACGCTGATCGAACTCAGGCAATCAGGCCGGATCAAGTCGATCGGCGTTTCGAACTTCAACCAGGATCACCTCGAACGGATCATCGGCGAGACCGGCGTCACGCCGACCGTCAACCAGATCGAGCTCCACCCCCGCTTCCAGCAGCGTGACAAACGTGAATTCCACGACAGCCACAACATCCGCATCGAGAGCTGGAGCCCGCTGGGCAGCGGCCGGCTGTTGAGCGATCCGACGCTTGAAAGCATCGCCAGGAAACACGGCAAGTCGGTGGCGCAGACGATCGTCAGGTGGCACCTTCAGGAAGGGCTGATCGTCATTCCAAAGTCGATCCACCAGGACCGCATCGCCGCCAATTTCGATGTCTTCGATTTCGAGCTCGAAGCGAAGGACCTCGAGCTTATCCGGGGCATGGATTCGCCCGACGGCCGCACCGGCCCGAACCCCGCTACAGCTGCATTCCTGTTCTGAGGGCCGACAGTGAAGCTGCCTATCCTCCCCCTTGGGGCCCCTTTGGGCCTCTTGGGGGAGATGTCCGGCAGGACAGAGGGAGGCGCTGTCCCGCCAGCGATCAAAACTACCTTCCCGCTAGCTCATATCCCGGAGCCATCCACCAGCGGCACATCTTCGCCCTCCCAGGGGCTCGGCATCGATCCCTTGCTGAGATTGGCCGACGGCAGCGGCATCCAGCACTTCAGTTCGGGTTCGGCATATTCGACGATGCGTCCTGGAGACGAGTCGGAGGCGCGCCAGCCTTCGCTGCCGAACTGATCGGCGCGGGCCCAGTAAGCCATGTCGACCTCGGCCGGACCCTGCTCAGACGGCCGAACCGTGACAAGGATTCTGCTGCCGTCCCTTGGCGCGCTCGACATGTGGCGCCACTGACCGGGCTCGTCCATTGCATTTCCTCCTGCGATCTTCGCCTCGAACGGATAGTCGCTTCGCGTTCGAAAGCGGTCAACCCGAACTTTTTTGCCTGAGACAAAACCCCTGTCCGGTCGTCGCGGAACAAGTCATGGCACGCCGGGTTTGGGCAAGTTGTTGAAGGAAGCAAAATGAGACCAGCGCCGCGACCGATCCTTACCATTATTGCATGGCAGGCCGCGTCTTTCGTTCGCAACCCGGTCCGGTCACAATGAGGCAGGCCGGTTCCGATCATTCCATCCCACCGAAGGAGGGCAAAGGCGGCATAGGACGAGCACTCGGCCTCGGCCTGATAACAGGGGCGGCCGACGACGATTGTTCCGCTATAGGCACCTATGCCAGTGCCGGCGCCCGTTTCGGACCCGACCTGCTCTGGACGGCTCCGGTGACGTTGCCGATGATGTACGCGGTCGTCTATCTGTCGTCGAAGCTCGGCCAGGTGTCGGGGCGCGGATTGTTCCACGTCATCAAGGACTTCTATCCTCGGTGGCTGCTCTGGTCCGTGCTGTTGGGTGTGCTCATCGGCAACACGATCGAGGCAGCGGCAGACCTTGGTGGAATGGCCGCCGCGATCAATATATTCGTGCCGTTTCCCATTCCGGTGATCGTGCTGTTCGTCGCCGGCCTCATCTTCGCCCTCCAGGTCTTCGGCTCCTACACTTTGATCCGCAACATCTTTCGCTGGCTGGCGCTGGCGCTGCTCGCCTATGTCGGTGCCGCCATTCTGGCCAAGCCGGAGGCCGCGGCGGTGCTGCGCGGAACGCTGCTTCCTAGGATCGAATTCAACCGGGAGTTCCTGTCGATCCTGGTCGCCATCATCGGTACGACGCTGTCCGCCTATCTCTATACGTGGCAGTCCAATGAGGAGGTGGAGGAGGAGATTGCCCAGGGGCGCACAACGCTCAGCCAAAGGAAGGGCGCTACCGACAGCGAACTCCGCCGCTCGCGCCGGGACATCCTCATAGGCATGACGTTTTCAAATCTCATCATGTATTTCATCATCCTGTCGACGGGTGCTACGCTCTACAAGGCGGGCCACCACGATATCGACACGGCAGCGCAAGCGGCGGAGGCGCTGCGCCCGCTAGCCGGCCAGGCCGCAAGCGTCCTGTTCGCCGCAGGCGTGATCGGCGTCGGTTTCCTCGCGGTTCCTGTCATGACCGCCGGCGCTGCCTATGACGTGGCGCAAGCCATCGGCTGGAAAAACAGCCTGCACGCCCGGGCTCGAGAGGCACCCAAATTTTATCTCGCCATCGGATTTTTTACGGCGATCGCCGCCGGCCTCAACTTCCTCGGCTTCAATCCGATGAAGGCGCTGGTCTGGTCCGGCATCGTTCAGGGCTTCTCGACGCCGCCCTTGTTGCTGCTCATCATGCTGATGACGAACAGCCGCAGGATCATGGGGGAGCAGGTGAACAGCCGCAGCACCAACATACTCGGTTGGGCAACGACCGCCGCCATCTTCTCGGCGACGATCGGCCTGGTGGCCACCTGGTTCATGTAAATCCGGCAGGACAAGGGACGCCGCTAGTTGGATTACCCGTTCCCGCTTGCGGATTGCCCCAGCTTTGCCGGCCTTGGAAACTCCACAACATCTCCCACCGGCCGCTTGTATTGCGCCGCGACAATTGCATCGATCAGGAGATCCAGAGCCGCACGAGCCGTGCGGCTTGTCTCGTCCTCGCCGCTCAAATAGTGGCAGGCTCGTTCAAGGTGGAGGTGTGCGGCGGCAAAGTCGCTTGTCATAGGCATCTCCCTGTTGCCCGCCCGCCGGCAAGATGACCGCCTCGATTTAGCCAAAAGCAAATATCCACAGCCGGATTTGAATCAAATTGACCTGACTCACTGCATGCCGCGGGACAAGGTGCTGGCAGGCCTTTGCATCGCTGGTCGATGCGCTGCGCCGGTGCACTACGCCGCATTGAATGAACCAATTGCAGGCGATGTGCCGCAAACTCCGTTCGCCCAATGCGCTACTTTTGAAATTTTCTCACTCTCTTAATTCTACAAACTCTCTAGATTTAACATAGATCGCTAGACCCAAGATCTTAAAATAGAGCGCTTGAGAGGGAGCCAGGAATGTCGAAAAAGCTCGTGGTGGGGCTGTCGGGCAATTTGACCCGGCCCTCGAAGACCAAGGTGTTCGTCAGCCACATCGTCGGGCAGGCCGCCGAAAGCATCGGCGCGGCCTCGGCCGTCTTCGACATCGAGGATCTCGGCGCGTCCCTGCCGCAGGCAAGGCGCCTCGGCGACCTCGACCCGGCGGCGCGCAACATTGTCGAACGGCTGCTGGGCGCCGACATCCTGGTGGCCGGCTCGCCGACTTTCAAAGGCAGCTATACCGGGCTTTTCAAGCATTTCTTCGACCTGCTCGATCCGTCGTCGCTGAGGGGCAAGCCCGTCATTCTCGCCGCGACCGGCGGCGGCGAGCGCCATTCGCTGATCGTCGAGCACCAGTTGCGGCCGCTGTTCGGCTTCTTCGAGGCGCTGACCGTGCCGACCGCGATCTACGCCTCCGACAAGGATTTTGCCAATGGCGTGCTGGTGTCGGAAGCCATCCACGCCCGCGCCCGGCAGGCGGTCGCCGAGGCATGCCGTGTAACCGGGGTGCCCTACGGCGTCGGCCTTGCCGCCTGAACGCACCACTGACCCGAGATCCCCTTTCCGATCCGTCCAGGAGCACGTCGCGATGACCAGATCCACCAAATCCGGGCAAATCAAACTGGGCGCTTTCCTGCCCGGCGGCGGACAGCATATCGCCGCCTGGCGCCACCCCGAGGCGCCGGCCGACGGCGCCACCAATTTCGAGTTCCACAAGCAGCTCGCCCTGACCGCCGAGCGCGGCCTGTTCGACGCCTATTTCCTCGCCGACAATCTGACGGTCGGCCTCGGCGCGCGTGAAGGCGGCAATGCCAAGATCGCCGGCTTCGAGCCAGTGACGCTGTTTGCAGCGCTGGCGCCGCTCACCACGCATCTCGGCTTCATCGCTACCGCCTCGACCACCTACGAGGAGCCCTACACGCTCGCCCGCAAATTCGCCTCGCTCGATCATCTGTCGAACGGCCGCGCCGGCTGGAACGTCGTCACCTCGGCCGGCGACGAAACCGCGCGCAACTTCAATCGCGAGACGCAGCCTGCCCACGCCGAGCGCTATGCCCGCGCGCATGAGCACGTCGAGACGGTCAAGGCGCTGTGGGACAGCTGGGAGGACGATGCCTTCATCCGCGACAAGAAATCGGGGCGCTTCTACGACAAGGACAAGCTCCACGACATCGACCACAAGGGCGCGCATTTCAGCGTGAAAGGGCCGCTCAACGTGCCGCGCCCGGTGCAGGGGCATCCGGTCGTGGTGCAGGCGGGGCAATCGGAAGACGGTCGCAAGCTCGCCGCCCACTCGGCGGAAGTCATCTTCACCGCCCATCAGAACCTGGCGTCGGCGCAGGAATTCTATCGCGATATCAAGGCGCGCGTGACGGCCGCCGGCCGCAATCCCGAGCAGGTGCTGATCATGCCGGGCGTGGCACCCTTCGTCGGCCGCACCGAAGAAGAAGCGCGCGCCAAGTACCAGCAGCTGAACGATCTCATCCTGCCCGAAGACGGCGTCGCCCTGCTCAACGGGCTGGCCGGCCAGACGCTCGACATCACCGGCTATCCGCTCGATGGACCGCTGCCGCCGAGCAAGGAGACCGAAGGCATGAAGAGCCGCCAGGCGCTGATCCGCCAGATTGCCGACGAGCACAACTTCACCATCCGACAGCTTTACCAATGGGTGGCAACGGCCCGCGGCCATTATACCGTCATCGGCAGCGCCACGCAGGTCGCCGATCAGCTGGAGGAATGGTTCGGCAACGAAGCCGCCGACGGCTTCAACATCCTGCCGCCCTGGCTGCCCGGCGGGCTCGACGACTTCGTCGAGCTGGTGATCCCCGAACTGCAGCGCCGCGGCCTGTTCCGCACCGCCTATGAAGGCAGGACCCTGCGCGAGAACCTCGGCCTCAGGCGGCCGGAAAACCCCTGGACCGCCGCCCGCTCGGCGGTGCTGGCCGCCGAATAATCCCGAGAAGCCCGATATTTTCCAAGCAGGAGGCAACACGATGACCTTGCAGCACATCGAACAGGCCGCCAGCCTCGGCACGCCTGACAGCACGACAAGCCTCGGCACGGATTTCCTGCGCCTCGGTGGCCGGGCGGGCATCCGCTTCCTGTCGCGCTACGGCGTCCTCATCGCTTTCCTCGCAATCTGGCAAGTGTCGAGCAGCGCGGGCTGGGTCAACGCGGCCGTGCTGCCGCCGATCGACATGATTGTCGCGGCACTTTGGAAGGGGCTGGTCGGCGGCACTCTGCTCAGCGACATCGCCATCAGCCTGCAGCGCGCCGGTCTCGCTTTCGCGGCCGCCGTGCTGGTCGCCATCCCGCTTGGCCTGTTCATGGGTCAGGTGCGCACGGTCGAGACCGCGCTCGATCCCATCCTGCAGGTCTTCCGCCAGACCTCGGCGCTGGCGCTCTATCCCGTCTTCATCCTGCTGCTTGGGCTCGGCGAAGCCTCCAAGGTGTTCGTCATCTTCTGGGCGACGCTGTTCCCGCTGCTGCTCAACACCATCGGCGGCGTCAAGCAAGTCGATCCGAAACTGCTGGAGATGGCCCGCGTCTATGGCGCCGGGCAGCTCACCGTCTTCCGTCGCGTCGTGCTGCCCGGCGCCGTGCCGTCGATCTTCGTCGGACTGAGGCTCAGCGCCACCACGGCGCTGCTGCTGTTGATCGCTTCCGAAATGATCGGCGCCAACAAGGGCATCGGCTTCCAGGTGATGAACGCGCAATACAATTTCCAGATCCCGCTGATGTTTGCGGCAATCGTCATCCTCGCCGGCCTCGGCCTGATTGCAAACCAGGCGCTGGTCAGCCTGCAGCGCCGGCTCTGCCGCTGGAGCAATGCCGTCGACTGACCACCCGCCCTTACCAATCTCAACCAGGCCAGAACTCAAATCAGGAAAGACCCGGACCATGAAAATCTCCCGCCGTTCCCTGCTTGCTGGCGCGCCCTTCGCCGCCGGCCTTCTCGCCGCCGGCCTGCCGCGCTTCGCCTTTGCCGAAGCGGCACCCGTCAAGTTCCGCTCACTCGCCAGCCGTGGCAGCATCTCTCCGCATGAGTTGGCCGCCGAGCTCGGCTATTTCAAAGGCCTCGGTATCGAGGTCGAGAATGTCGGCTATTCCGGCGGCGGCCCGGAATCATTGTTTGCGCTGGCCTCCGGCAGCGTCGATATCGGCTCGGCTGCAACCGCAGCCGTGATCAACTCGATCTCCGGCGGCAACGACTTCGTCGCCGCCTATCCGAGCAACGGCATCAACAGCAAGGTGCGTAGCGTCTTCTACGTGCTGGACGACAGCCCGATCAAATCGATCGCCGACATCGCCGGCAAGACCATCGCCGTCAACACGCTCGGCGCCCATCTCGACTACACCGTGCGCGAGGCGCTGCACAGCGTCGGCCTGCCGCCGGATGCCGCCAATCTCGTCGTCGTGCCCGGACCGCAGCTCGAACAGACCTTGCGCTCCCGTCAGGTCGACATCGCGGCGCTCGGCTACTGGCAGGCGACGTTTGCCGGCGCCCTCGTGGACAACGGCGGCGTGCGCGGCGTGTTCAACGACACCGATGTGCTGGGCGAGCTGGCCGGCGGCTTCGTCGTGCTCAGGCGCGACTTCATCGCCGCGCATCCCGACGCCGCCCGCAATTTCGTCGAGCAATCGGCGCGCGCCTCCGACTGGTCGCTGCAGAACCCCGACGAAGCGCGCAAGGTGCTCGCCACAATCCTCGACAAGCGCGGCGAAAACGGCGAACTGGCGCGTTACTGGACCGGCTTCGGCCTGCGCCAGGGGGCCAAGGCGACGGACCGCGACATCGACTTCTGGGTCAGCGTGCTCGAGCGCGACGGCCGCCTGCCAAAGGGCAAGCTGAAGGCAACAGACATCCTCTACCGGCCGGGCGAAACCAAGACCAACTGACAAAGGCAACCGACCAACCAGTTGGGAGACGCGCGCGATGAGCAGCACAAGCGGCGGTCAGGTCAGCATACGCGACCTGTCCAAATCGTTCAGCATCAGTGGGCGCTCGCTCGCCGTTCTGAGGACCCTCAACCTCGACATCCGCTCGGGCGAATGCCTTGTCATCGTCGGCGCCAGCGGATCGGGCAAGACCACGCTGCTGCGCATCCTTGCCGGGCTGGAGGCCGCCGACAGCGGCGGCGTCGCCATCGACGGCAAGCCGGTGCACGGCGTCGGTGCCGAACGTGCGGTGATCTTCCAGGAACCGCGCCTACTGCCCTGGTTGACCGTGCTCGGCAATGTCGCCTTCGGTCTCGAAGTGCGCGGCGTGCCAAAGGCCGAGGCCGAGGAACGGGCGCGCTTCTATATCGCGCTCGTCGGCCTCGCCGAATTCAGCGATGCCTTTCCCCGGCAGCTGTCGGGCGGCATGGCGCAGCGCGTCGGCATCGCCCGCGCCTTGACCGTGCAGCCCGAAATCCTGCTGCTCGACGAGCCGCTGGGCGCGCTCGATGCGATGACCAAGATCGGCATGCAGGAGGAACTGGCGCGCATCTGGAGCGAGGAGAACGTCACCATGGTGATGGTGACGCACGACCTCGAGGAAGCAATCTACCTCGCCGACCGGGTGCTGATCCTGCCCAAGGAGAAAGGCGGCGCGGCGCGGCTGATCGACATCGACCTGCCCCGCCCGCGCGAGCGCAGCGAAAGCCGCTTCGTGCGCTACCGCGAGGAATTGCTGCGCGAATTCGGCCTGCACTGAAAGCCGCCTAAGGAGCCTTGGGTCCTCGCCCCGCAAAGCGGGAGAGGTGTGAAGGGCGCGCCCACACGGATAGAGGGGTGCGGCGTTTAATTGCCGGCGCCCCCCCCCCTACGCGGGCCCGGGTGCCCCCCCCCCCCAGGGGAT
>NZ_JAMYME010000026.1:0-89766 GCF_040318345.1 Mesorhizobium sp. M1169
CCCTCAACGCACACCCACCGGCGCCTGCACCCGGGCTTTCTCCCCCCACCCAAACCACACCCCGCGCGGGCCGGCCCCGCCGCTCTTGTCTGGAATTCCAGTTCGGCCGATAGAGCGGTTCATCGTTTCACGGAACGCCGAACCGCTCTATCTCTTTGTTTTGACGCAATTCCCAAGGGAAAGCGCTACACGCTTTTCCCGGGAAAACCGTTTCACACTTTTCCTGGAATTGCTCTAGTTGTTGCCGAAGAGGTTGCGGTCGGCGCCCTGAGGCGCGGACTTGGGCACATCGCCAGACGAATTCAGCAGCTTGTAGATCGGCGAGTTGCTGTCCCGCACCGAATACGTCTGCGTCTTGTCGACGTTGACGGTCGACTGCTTGTTGATGTCGGTCCCGCCAACATTGTCGTTGCGGGCATAAGCGCTGCCGGCGGCAATCAAGAGCGCGGCGGCAGTAAGAACAATCTTTTTCATTTTGGGTCTCCTGGATTTTCGAAATCAAGCGGCGGGCATGCCGCCGCCTTGATGGTGGGATCGGCTGTTAGTTGTTGCCGAAGAGGTTACGGTCGGCGCCCTGGACAACCGGCTGCTTTTCAGCCTGGTTCGACGTCTTGACGGAAGCCGTGTAGGAGCTGTCGACCGAGACAGCAGGCGGGTTGGCTCCGTTGGAACCAAAGTTGTCGCTGCCGGCGAAGGCGCTGCCGGTGATGGCCAAAACGGCGGCGGCAGCAAGAACGATCTTTTTCATCTTAATACTCCTGAATTTTTCAGATCCCCGGACGGCGGATATGCCCGCCGCCCTGATGCTGGGATCGGCTGTTAGTTGTTGCCGAAGAGGTTACGGTCGGCGCCCTGGACAGCCTGCTGGTCAGCATGAGCCGGCTTCTGAATGGAAGCCGTATACGAGCTGTCGACCGCAGCGGCAGGCTGGTTCGCACCCTTGGAACCAAAGTTGTCGCTGCCAGCGAAGGCGCTGCCGGTGATGGCCAAAACGGCGACGGCGGCAAGAGCGATCTTTTTCATTTTTTAGTACTCCAGTATCTTAGTTTTCCGTCCGTCTAGCGGCGTGCCTTGGGGGGAATTCGCGTCGTTCGGACAGCCCCGATGTGGGAAAGCCAATGGCCAGTTTCCAATCACGAAGTTTTTTGGTGTGGACCAAGAATCTACACCTTGAAATTGTGCCAGAGATTCCCTTCGCCACATTTTTATCGTTTAATGTCAAGCAGATAGTCTATCGCCTCGGTCTGGCTGCAAGATGACTTGGGAGGCAGCGTTCACAGCGTCCTGCACGCATTGTCAACAGAAACGAACCGTTCGGTTCGATTTTTTAAACCGATAAAAGTCGCAGCCGAGGTTCTTTGTCGAATCGTTAACCATTTCGGCCGAATGCGGCGTCGGCGTTGCGGCTGCTTTTGGCCTGCCTTATGCCGCCCAACGAAGGCAGCAACCGGGCAAGCAGAACCGGGTCAGACCCCGTAACGTTCGGTGCGGATTAGTGCCGCAGGCACCCCGGCATCGATCAGTGCCTCGGCGGCGGCCGTCACGAATGCGTTCGAGCCGCAGACAAAGGCGAGCTTCGGCGGCGCCGGCAGCCTGGTCATGGCTTGCACCATCATCGCGGCGTCGACCCGCCGCGCATAATCCGCCGGACGGCGGGCCGGCTCGCGCGTCAGCGTCAGCACCAGGTCGAAGCCATCCCGGCGCTCGGCGAGGTCGATCAGTTCGTCGCGAAAGATCACCTCGTCCCAGACCCGCGCCGAAAACACCAGGGCGGCGGCGACCAGCGATCCCCGCATCGCCCGGTGACGGAGCATCGACATCAGCGGCACCACGCCCGACCCACCGCCGACGAGCAGGAGCGGGCCGCCATCGCCGTCGGACCAGACGAAATGGCCGCCGAGCGGCCCGCGCAATTCGACCTCGTCGCCCACCGCCGCGATCTCGTGAAAGAACGGCGAGACCTCGCCGTCCTCGAGTTTTTCAATCGCCAGCTCGATGGTCTCGCCGGCTTCCGGCGCCGAGGCGATGGAGTAGGAGCGGCGCGCCTGATAGCCGTCCGGCGCCGTCAGCCTGACATCGACATGCTGTCCGGCGCGGTAGACGAAGGGCCGCAACGGCTGCAGGAAAAAGCTGGTGACGCGCGGCGTGCGCTTTTGGATGCGGGTGATGGTGACCGTCTGCCAGGGCGACTGCGCCGCCGGTGCGTCGCTCATGGATCGTTCGTGTAGCGCTGCTCGCGCCACGGATCGCCATAGATATGATAGCCTCGCAACTCCCAGAAACCCGGCTCGTCACGCTCTGTGAACTGCAGCCCGTTCAGCCATTTGGCCGATTTCCAGAAATAGAGATGCGGAACGAGCAGCCGGGCCGGGCCGCCATGGTCGGGAGTGATCGGCTTGCCCTGGTAAAGCAGTGCCACCATCGCCTTGCCGCCGGTGAGATCCTTCGTCGGCACGTTGGTGGAATAGCCGTCGAAACCCAGCGCCAGCGTGAAGGCGGTGGGCGGCTCGATGCCGGCGTCGGCAAGGATGTCGTCGACGAGCACGCCCTGCCACGCCGTGTCGAACTTGGTCCATGCGGTGACGCAATGGATGTCGCGCGTCATCTTGGTCAAGGGCAGCGCGTTGAACTCGGCCCAGTTCCACTTCTTGATCGGTCGCGGCCCGTGCTTAAGCGTGAACGACCAATCCTCGGTGCGGACATGCGGCGTCGGGCCGGCCGACAGGACCGGGAAACCTTGCTCGAGATATTGCCCCGGCGGGATACGTGCATCCGTATCCGTCGGCGGCTTTCGTCCGGAAGAGAAGCCTCGGGTAACCATCGAGAATATCCGTTTGCGCAAGGTCCAATCGAGCTTTGTCAGTTTTCTCGAAGACGCGAGCGCGGGCAACCGAAATCTTGGCTCCGGCCTGGCGGCAATGCTCTACATTGATCTTGGCAGCGCGGCGCCCGCTTCAGCCGCTGGCGAAGGGGACGGCGACGAACATCTGGGCGTCGCCGCGCTCGACAAGCAGCAGCACCGATTTCTTGCCGGATTTGGCAGCCTGCACAATCGCCTGATTTGCCTGCCTGGCGCTCCTCACCGGAGTCTGGTCGACGCCGACGATGATGTCGCCGGGCTGGATGCCGGAAGCCGACGCAGCCTTGTTCGGGTCGACGCGCTCGACCAGTGCGCCATGCTGGTTTTCCGGCAGGTTCATTGCCTGGCGCACATCCGGAGTGACGTCCATCAGGCCGAGACCGAGCGCCGGTGCGCGAAGGCCCTGCCCCGTCGACGGCTGACCTGAATCGCCGGTCACCGATCCCGTCGCCGTGTCGTCTTCGTTGCGCCCGATCTCGACGGAGATCTGCAGGCTTTTCCCCTTGCGCCAGACATTGAGGGCTTCCCTCGTGCCAGGCGCAACGTCAGCGACGGCGCGCGACAGATCCCTTGGATCTTTTATGTCCTGGCCGGCGAAGCTGGTAATGACATCGCCTGTCTCGATGCCGGCCTTGGCGGCCGGCGATCCGTCGCTGACCTGCGCGACCAGCACGCCGGCGGGGTGATCGAGGCCGATGGCGCTCGCCACATCAGGCGTCACCGGCTGGATCTGGACGCCGAGATAGCCGTACTGAATGGAGCCGCCCTTCATCAGCTTGGCGACGACCTTTTGCGCCTGGTCCGAGGGGATGGCGAAGCCGACGCCGACGCTGCCGCCATTCGGCGAAAAGATCGCGGTGTTGATGCCGACGACATCGCCGTACACATCCGTCAGCGGGCCGCCGGAATTGCCCCGGTTGATCGGTGCGTCGATCTGGATGAAGTCGTCAAACGGGCCGCTGTGCAGATCGCGGCCGCGCGCCGAGACAATGCCGGCGGTGACCGTGGTGCCAAGGCCGAAAGGATTGCCGAAGGCGAGCACCTGGTCGCCCGGCATGAGCTTGTCCGAATCGCCCCATTTGACGGTCGGCAAGGGCTTGCCGGCGTTGACCTTGAGCACGGCAAGGTCGTTCTTCGTGTCATGGCCGATCAATTTGGCGGGAAGCTCGGTGCCGTCGTCGAGCATCACCTTGACCGACTGGGCGCCGTCGACGACGTGATTGTTGGTGACGATCATGCCGTCGGCACCGACGATGAAGCCTGAGCCGAGGGCCTCGGTGCGCGGCGCCTGTTCCGGCGGTGTCTTGGGGGCGGGCAGTCCCTGGTCACCGAAGAAACGGCGGAAATAGTCGTCGAAAGGCGAGTTTCCGCCGAAGGGAGAGGCGTCGCTCATCGTGTCCGGCTGTTGTACTTTCATGACCGTCGTGATGGTCACCACTGCCGGTTTGTCGGCCGCCACGACCGGAGCGAACGAGCCGCGGGGCGCCGTCATGCCGGTGACAGGTGGGGTCACTGTTGCCGCCAGGACATCATTCAGCCTGGGAGCGAAAGACAGGGCGAAGGGGCTGACGATCAGCGCGGCGCCCAGCAAAGCGGCGACGCGATGTCTGCGAAGGGTGTGGATCGGTGACATGGCCGTTGTCCGAGCGAGAGATTGGCGGAGCGCCGCAACGTTCCGTCACCGGAACAATTCGTCGGCGCGTCGGTCGTCGGCGTTGCCTGTCTCGCCTGTCACGGCAGCCGACCGGATCGACAGCCCCGCATCTAGGGCGCCGATGATGGTTTCCAGATAATATTACGAAGATTTAATTTCCAGCCGGCAACCGCCTCGCGGCGTTGGCGCCGAGACCCGAAAATACAAAACCCGCCTCGGGAGGCGGGTCGTTGGGGCGAATCAGCACCATACCCAAATTACTAGCATAGCTGCCGGCACAAAGCAAGAACAAAATAGCTGCGCAAGACAAATCGCCTCAGATTTGCGCCGCCTCAGCCGAGGCCTCCTATTCGCCTGTCCCGTCGGTCCGGCTGAGATAGGTGGTGGCGATCTCGCGCATCCGCCTGCCGTCGAAGCTCGGTCCATGACCGCCATGGCCGATCCGGATCGGCAGCTCGAGCAGGCGCTGCATCGTGCGGCGATAGGCGGCACGATCCGAATCCGGCAGGTCGTCGATCAGCATGGCGTCGTAGATGGCGTCGCCGGCGAAGAACAGGCCGTCAGCCTCGTCGAACAGCGCGATCGAATCCGGAGAGTGGCCGGGCAGATGCAGGACGCGGAATTGGCGGTCGCCGAGGTCGATCCTATCGCCCTCGTCCAGGGTCCGGGCCAGAGGCGCCGGCTGAATCCTGTAATCGGCCGCCTTCCAGCCCTTTGCCGGCAGCCTGGAGACGGCGCCTTCCAGATCATGGAACATGTAGGCGTAGGTCACCGCTTCATCCATGCTGTCGAACTGTGCGGCGCTGTGGCGCGGCCCTGCCCGCAGCGGAAACTCGTGCAGCGAGCCGACATGATCGAGATGGATATGCGTGGCGACGACGAGCAGCGGCTTGCCGGACGGCGTGTCGATCTGCGGCGCCAGCGGGCAGATCCCCATGCCGGTGTCGACCAGCAGGTCGACATCGCGGCCGCGCAGATGCCAGATGTTGGCGCGCACGAATTCGTGCACGAAGGGCTCGATCAGCATCGTCGTATTGGCGTTGACGATGGTTTTGCTGAACCAGCTGTCCATCAGATCAAGGCCGGCATCAGACGAACGGCTTGCCGACCTTGTACTTTTGCGGGACCAGCCGCTTCAGATAGGCCATCCCCGCATCGGACAGCCGGTTGACATCCGGCAGCATGAAATCATCCGGCATATGGCGCGTCTTGCCGGCGACGTTCTTCAGCGGCACCTTCTTCAGCACGGTTTTCTTGCCGTCATATTGCAGCGCCACCGAACCGCCGCCCTCGTCGGCCACCGTGACCGCGAAGGCACCGGCATCGAAGGCCTCCTGCGCGTCCACCGCGCTGATGGCGCCGACATAGCCGCGCGGCATATAGCCGAGCGCATCGACGCGCGCCCGCTTGCCCGGCAATCCTTCGGCGAGCGCGCGCTCCAAGGCTGCCGGCAGGTCGCTGCCCGACAGCTTGACGTTGCCGTGCTGGTCGCGCTCCAGCCTTTCCGGCGGCACCAGGCTTTCGACCAGCGCCTTGCCGTCGGCGGTGCTGACGCCTTCGGAGACGGCAACGATGCAGCGCTTGTGGCGGTCGAGCGTGGCGCGCACGTCGTCGATGAAACCGGCCGCCGAGAACGGCCGCTCCGGCACGTAGACGAGATGCGGGCCGCTGTCCTGGTCGAGCTGCCAGGCCGCGGACGCGGCCGTCAGGAAACCGGCATGCCGCCCCATGACAATGCCGACATAGATGCCCGGCAGAGCGCGGAAATCGAGATCGACCGAAAGGAATGCTCCAGCGACGAACTCGGCCGCCGACATGAAGCCGGGCGTGTGGTCGTTCTCCTCGAGATCGTTGTCGATGGTTTTCGGCGCATGCACGAAGGCGATCTTGCCGCCGGCGGCGTCGGTGAGGATCTGCTGCGTGCCCGAGGTGTCGTTGCCGCCGATATAGATGAAGGCATCGGCGCCGGCTTTCTTCAAGCCGTTGAGGATGAGTTCGCAATAGGCGGCATCCGGCTTGTCGCGCGTCGAACCAAGCGCGGCGCTCGGTGTCGCCGCGATCAGCCGCAGGCGATCCTCGGGGATGGCGGAAAGATCGACGTAATTGCCGTCACGAATGCCGCGCACGCCGTGGATGGATCCCAGCACCTTGGCGCCGGGATGCCGCTTGCGGATTTCGAGCGCAGCACCCACCACGGTCTGGTTGATGACGGCGGTAGGGCCGCCGCCTTGCGCGATGACAAAAGTTCCGGCCATTGTTCACGTCTCCCGGGTGATGAAATCGCAGGCACATTCGCCTGTCTTGCGGCATGGCGCAACGGCAGAGTGATCGCTGAAGGCGAAGCCGCCGTTCAGACGACGACGACCGGGTTTTTCTTGGAGACGCGGCTGTAGAGGTCGATGATGTCCTGGTTGATCAGGCGCACGCAGCCCGACGACATCGCCTGGCCGATGCTCCACCATTCGGGCGAGCCGTGGATGCGATAGCCGGTGTCGCTGCCGTTCTGATAGATGTAGAGGGCACGCGCGCCGAGCGGATTGTCGAGCCCGCCCGGCTGTCCGCTTTGCCATTTCACCAGTTCCGGCCTGCGGGCGATCATCTCGGGCGGCGGGGTCCAGACCGGCCATTCCTTGCCGTACTGGATGTTGGCGCGGCCGGACCAGCGGAATCCGTCCTTGCCGATGCCGACGCCGTAACGGATCGCCTCGCCGCCGGGCTGCACCAGATAGAGCAGCCGTTCCTGCGAGTGAACGACGATGGTGCCGGGTTGCTCGCCGGTCGGATCGACGACGATCTGGCGGCGGAACTCCGGCTTGACCTTGAGGTAGGGCACTTCCGGCACATTGAAGCCACCGTCGGTGAGCGAAGCGTACATCACGTCGGGGCTGGTAATGTTCTTGTCGACGCTGATACTCGGACGGATGGGCCGGATCGAGCCGGTGGTGACGTCGTCGAGCTGGAGCGACGGCAAATCCAGCGTCTGGCTGCAGCCGGCGACGCCGAGCAGCGCCAGCGCACCGGCGCCGGACAGCACCGTGCGACGGGAAAGCTGTATTTCGGTTTCGATTGCGTCGCCAATATGCGGCAGCGACAGACCGTGCGGCAACTCACGCATTTACCCAAACCCTACGCTGTCGGCGGGAAACACGCTCCGGCCGTATAGCAGGCATTTTCGCCAATCATGGTTGAAAAAGCGTGAAGGCCGGCCGCCTGGCATTAACGAGAGGCTTTTTCGACTTTGCCTCTTTACATCTGCGCGAGGCCAAGGATTTATCCTCTTCTTTGAGTTCAAGGAGAAGAAAATGTCCTTCGAAAACTGGGCCGCTTTTGCCGCTGCCTCGGCAGTCCTTCTGGTCATTCCGGGCCCGACCATCCTGCTGGTGGTTTCCTATGCGCTCGGCCAGGGCTGGCGCACCGCGCTGCCGATGGCAGTCGGCGTGGCGCTCGGCGACTTCACCGCGATGACATTGTCGATGCTGGGCATTGGCGCGCTGCTGGCGGCGTCGGCCACCGTGTTTACCGTGCTGAAGGTGATCGGCGCCGGCTACCTGATCTATCTCGGCATCAAGCTGTTTCGCGCCGGCGGTGCGCTCCGGGCCGAACCGCGCACCGATGCGGTGTCATCGGCGAAAATGACGGCGCACGCCTGGCTGGTTACCGCGCTCAATCCGAAAAGCATCACCTTTTTTGTCGCCTTCCTGCCGCAGTTCCTCGACCGGTATGCGGATTTCTGGACACAGATGCTGATCTTCGAGACGACCTTCCTGGCGCTCGCCTTCGCCAATGCCTTCGGTTATGCGCTGATCGCGGCAAGGGCGCGCAACGTCGTGCGCAATCCAAAGGCGATCCGCATCTTCAACCGCACCGGCGGCACGCTGCTGGTCGGCGCCGGCATCGCGACAGTGGCGATGCGCTCGGGCAACTGAGGACGGACCATGGCGGTGAGCGATGCATTCGGCCTGACACTGTCTGGCGCGACGGAGGCCGGGCTCTCGTCCTACAGCCGGGCTGTTCGCGAATTGCAGTGCTTCATCGGCGATCCGGTCGGTTCCGTTGACCGGGCAATCGCCGAAGATCCCGGCTTCGTCATGGCGCAGGTGTTCAAGGGTTATCTCTTTGGCCTCGCCACAGAGCGCGAAGCGACGGCGGTGGCCAAGGCATGTCACGAGGCGGCGCTGCCGCTTGCCGCGACAACACGCGAGCAGGCGCATGTCGCCGCCCTTGGCCATCTTGCGGAGGGACGCTGGCACGAGGCCGCCCGCGTGCTGGAGGATATCGCCATCGAGTTTCCGCTCGATGCGCTGGCGCTGCAGACCGGCCACCAGATCGACTTCTTCACCGGCAATGCGCGCATGCTGCGCGACCGCATCGGTCGCGCGCTGCCGTCCTGGCAGAGCGACATGCCGGGCTATCACGCCATACTCGGCATGCAGGCCTTTGGCCTGGAGGAAATGGGCGATTACGCGCGCGCCGAAAAACTTGGCCGCACGGCGGTCGATATCGAGCCGCGCGACGGCTGGGCCCAGCATGCGGTGGCCCATGTCATGGAGATGCAGAGCCGGCAGAAGGACGGCATTCTGTGGATGCGCGCCAATCCCGAAGCGTGGACGCGGGACAGCTTCCTGCAGGTGCATAATTGGTGGCATCTGGCACTGTTCCACTATGATCTCGGCGAAATCGACGAGGTGCTGGCGCTCTATGACGGGCCGATCTATGGCGAACGCTCGATGCTGGCGCTCAACATGGTCGATGCCTCGGCGATCCTGTGGCGGCTGCATCTCGGCGGCGTCGATGTCGGCGAGCGCTGGACGGCACTGGCCGCCAACTGGGTGCCCATGGCCAGCGCCGGCCACTATGCCTTCAACGACGCCCACGCGATGATGGCGTTTGTCGGTGCCGGCCTCGAAGCGCCCGCCCGCAACTTGCTCGAGGCGCAGCGCGAGGCGATGCGCGGCAAGGACGACAACGCCGGTTTCACCAGGGATGTCGGCCATCCCCTGACGCTCGCCATCAAGGCATTCGGCGAGGGCAATTATGCCGGGACGATACGCCTGATCCGGCCGATCCGGGCAATCGCCCATCGCTTCGGCGGCAGCCACGCACAACGCGACGTCATCGATCTGACGCTGATCGAAGCGGCATTGCGTTCCGGTGATGGCGCGCTGGCGAGGGCGCTTGCGGCGGAACGCGCGCTGGCACGGCCGGACAGCCCATTGTCGGCACTGTTTTCACGGCGTGCAACCGCTCCCGCGGCGAATTGACCACGGCCACATCTTGCCTTAAAAACTGCCCCGGCCTGATTTTTTCGAGCGTCGAAAAAATTTTCGCGTGTTGACCGGGGTGCGTTTCCGGCGGCACGATTGCCGGGATATCTTCGCCGCCCGTGTCACAGGACTGGGCAGCGAAGCAAGAAAGACCGTCGCCGCCAGGCATGACGGACATGGGAGGAAACATGTATCTCGGCCTCGATCTCGGCACGTCGGGCGTCAAGGCGCTGCTGATCGATGCAAGGCAGAGCATCGTCGGTTCCGGCCATGCGCCGCTCGACGTGTCGCGCCCGCATCCCGGCTGGTCCGAGCAGAACCCGGCCGACTGGATCCGCGCCTGCGAAGCGGCGGTCGACGAGCTGCGGTCAATGCATGCGAAGGAACTCGCGGCGGTCAAAGGCATCGGCCTTTCCGGCCATATGCATGGCGCCACTCTGCTCGATGCCGCCGACCAGGTGCTGCGCCCCTGCATTCTATGGAACGACACACGCAGCCACGCCGAGGCGGCCGCGCTCGATGCCGACCCGCGCTTTCGCAAGCTGACCGGCAACATCGTCTTTCCCGGTTTCACCGCGCCAAAGCTGGCCTGGGTCAGGAACAACGAACCGGATGTTTTCGCCAAGGTGGCAAAGGTCCTGCTGCCGAAGGACTTTTTGCGGCTCTGGCTCGCCGGCGAGCACATTTCGGAAATGTCGGATTCGGCTGGCACGTCGTGGCTCGATGTCGGCAAACGAGCCTGGTCCGCCGAACTGCTCGCTGTCACGTCGCTCGACGAAAGGCAGATGCCGTCGTTGGTCGAAGGCACGGCCAAGGCCGGTGCCTTGCGCGCCGAACTGGCCGCGAAATGGGGCATGCAGCCGGGCATCCCGATCGCCGGCGGTGCCGGCGACAATGCGGCTTCGGCCTGCGGCATGGGCACGGTCGGCGCCGGCCAGGCGTTCGTCTCGCTCGGCACGTCGGGTGTGCTTTTTGCCGCCAACGCGTCCTATCTGCCCAATCCGGAAAGCGCCGTGCATACCTTCTGCCACGCACTGCCCGGCACCTGGCACCAGATGGGCGTCATCCTGTCGGCAACCGATTCGCTCAACTGGCTGTCGGGGATCGCTGGAAAAAGCGCCGGCGAGTTGACCGCCGAACTCGGCGAAGCGCTGAAGGCGCCGAGCGGCGTCTCCTTCCTGCCGTACCTGTCAGGCGAGCGGACGCCTCACAATGATTCCGTCATTCGGGGCGCCTTTACCGGGCTTGCCCACGAATCCGGCCGCGCGGCGCTGACCCAGGCCGTGCTCGAAGGCGTCGCCTTCGCCTTCCGCGACAGTCTGGAAGCCCTGGCCAAAGCCGGCACGACGCTGACCCGGGTGACGGCGATCGGCGGCGGCTCGCGCTCGCGCTACTGGCTGAAGGCCATCGCGACAGCGCTTGGCCTGCCAGTCGATATTCCAGCCGACGGCGATTTCGGCGCCGCGTTCGGTGCGGCCCGGCTTGGCCTGATTGCGGCGACGGGCGCCGATCCGCGCGCCGTCTGCGCGGCGCCGGCGACCGACGCCACGGTCGAGCCGGTCGCCGCCCTCGGTGACGCCTATGCGCAAGCCTATCAGCGCTATCGCCAGCTTTATCCGGCGGTCAGAGGCGCCACGGCGTGAGCGGTTTCCCGCCCTCGCCGTGGCCTGCCGAGAAGGCCTCACTGTGCCGGCACCTTGTCGAGAAAGCCGGTGACGCTTTTCAGCCGGCCGTTTTCGATGACGCCGATATCGGTGCCTTCGATGACGGAGCCGACGCCTTCCGGCCCGAGTTTCCACGAGAAACGGATGGTACCGGCGAAGCCGTCCGGCTTGCCTTTCAGCGAGAACCTGAAGCCGGCAAAGCGCTGCTGCACGCCGTCGATCAGCGCGGCGATGCCGTCATGGCCGTCGCCCTGCATGATCGGATCGCGATAGCCGACGTCCTCGGTGAAGGTTGCCTCGAGCAAGGCTTTTCTGCGCGCGGCGTCGCTCTCGTTCCAGGCGGCGATGTAGTTTTCGGCAATGGTGTTGAGGTCGGTCATGGTCTGTCTCCTTCGTTGGGTGGCTTTGACATGAGCCTTTTCGACCAGCGCCAGCGCGAAACCAATTACGCCTGAGGTAATCAGGCCGAACCATGCGAGAGGAAAAAAACATGAGCAGCGGTTTTTTCGGCGACATCCAACAGATCAAATATGAGGGACCGGATTCGACCAATCCGCTGGCCTACCGGTTCTACAATCCCGACGAGATCGTCGCCGGCAAGCGGCTGGAGGACCATCTGCGCTTTGCCGTCGCTTATTGGCATTCCTTCGCCTGGCCGGGCGGCGATCCGTTCGGCGGCCAGACGTTCGACCGGCCATGGTTCCCCAAGGCCGGCGGTACCGACACCATGGAGCTGGCCAAGCTCAAGGCCGACGTCGCCTTCGAGATGTTTTCGTTGCTGGGCGCGCCTTATTTCTGCTTCCACGATGCCGACGTGCGGCCGGAGGGCCGGGACTTTTCCGAAAGTGCGGCGCGGCTCGACGAGATCGCCGATTATTTCTCGGGAAAGATGAAGCAGACCGGCGTCAAGCTGCTGTGGGGCACGGCCAACCTGTTCTCCAACCGCCGCTTCATGTCGGGCGCCGCCACCAATCCCGATCCGGACGTCTTTGCCTATTCGGCGGCGACGGTGAAACACTGCATCGACGTCACCAAGCGGCTGAACGGCGAGAACTACGTGCTGTGGGGCGGCCGCGAGGGCTATGAGACGCTGCTCAACACCGACCTTGCCCGCGAGCAGGAACAGGCCGGCCGTTTCCTCAACCTGGTCGTCGATTACAAGCACAGGATCGGCTTCGAAGGCACCATCCTGATCGAGCCGAAGCCTCAGGAGCCGACCAAGCACCAGTATGATTACGACGTCGCCACCGTCTATGGCTTCCTCAAGCGTTTCGGACTGGAGAACGAGGTCAAGCTCAACATCGAGCAGGGCCACGCCATCCTGGCCGGCCATTCGTTCGAGCATGAACTGGCGCTGGCCAATACGCTCGGCATTTTCGGTTCGATCGACATGAACCGCAACGACTACCAGTCGGGCTGGGACACCGATCAGTTCCCCAACAATGTGCCGGAGATGGCTCTGGCCTACTACCAGGTGCTGCAGGCCGGCGGCTTCAAGACCGGCGGCACCAATTTCGACGCCAAGCTCAGGCGCCAGTCGCTCGATCCGCAGGATCTGCTGATCGGCCATATCGGCGGCATGGACTGCTGCGCTCGCGGCCTCAAGGCGGCAGCGCGCATGGTCGAGGACAAGGCGCTGTCCGCCCCGCTCGCCGAGCGCTATGCCGGCTGGGATTCGGCCGAGGCCAAGGCGATGCTTGCCGGCAAGCGCACGCTGGAGGAAATCGCCGAGCGCGTCGTCAAAGAGAAGATCGAGCCGCAGCCCAGATCCGGCCGCCAAGAGCTACTCGAGAACATCGTCAACCGGTACGTCTGAGGCGTACCCGGTTCGCGGCCGCATTGTTCAGCGGCCGCCGGCTAAGACGGCTTTCCGCGGGGCTGAACCGACGAAGGTTTTGCCCCGTGTGAAACTCGCGTGGCCTGTTCGCTGACCGGGTCTGGCGCGCCTTAGCCGTGATCGAGGCCTCTCAGGTAGGCGCAAAACATGTCGGCCATGGCGTTGGCGTAGACTTCAATCTCCTTGGGCGTTCGAGGCGTCTCCGAGAACTGCTTCCCCACCGTGCTGAGCGTCGTCATGACCAGGTCGCCGGCCAATTCGCGAGTCGCTTGCGCGGCGTTTGGCAACGCCTCCTGCATGAAGAGCTGGATGGTGCGGTCTCCGGACGCCCTTGCCGTCTGCGCCTCGGGCGCGTCGCGGTAAAGCGGTGCGGCGTCGTCGAGCGCCACACGCACCGTGGCCTCGTCACACTCCGAGCGGAGGAAGGCGTGGACCAGGTCGCGCAGCCGGTCGAGCGGCGGTTTCCTGATATCCTCGAGGATATCGCGCAGCAAACTGGTCGTCTGCCGCCATTCGTCGCTCTGGAGCCGGAACAGGATCGCCGCCTTGTTCGGAAAATACTGATACAGCGATCCGACACTGACACCGGCCTTCTCGGCCACCCGCGCCGTGGTGAAGCGCTGCGCGCCTTCCCTCGCCAAAACCTGAACAGCAGCCTGCAAAATCGCAGCGACGAGCTCCGCCGAGCGGGCCTGCTTCGGCTGTTTTCGCGAGGAAATCCGCGGACTTCGGTTGTCGCTCATTGAGAGCCGCGCCAATGCGATTAGTGAATGCGAATGATTAGTCGTATTTTGAATGTCGCACAAGAACGCATTCAATTCCGACTGGAGACCGATATGACCACACTGACGACAACGCCGCTCGCGCCCCTGCTGGACCGCCTGTTCGAGGAAGCCGCTGCGGCAACAAGCCCTGCAGTGGCGGAACTCTCCGCCGAGGAGCGGATGCGGCTGGTTCGAAGCAAGACCGAATACCTCGATTTCTATGGGCGGCTAAGGGATCTCTGGCTTCCCGTTTCGCGAGAGACCGGCACGCTGCTCTACATGCTGGCACGAGGCAGCGGCGCACGGACGATCGTCGAATTTGGAACCTCGTTCGGCATCTCGACCCTGCACCTTGCCGCAGCCTTGCGGGACAATGGCGGTGGCCGCCTGATCACCAGCGAGTTCGAGCCATCCAAGGTCGCGCGCGCGAGGAGTAATCTGACAGCAGGCGGTCTCATTGACATGGTGGAAATCCGCGAAGGAGACGCGCTGCAAACATTAAGCGTCGATCTTCCCGAAAACGTCGACCTGCTTCTGCTCGACGGCGCCAAAGCGCTCTATCCCGAGATCTTGAGTCTGGTTGAAAGCCGCCTCAGACCGGGCGCCTTCGTCGTTGCCGACAACGCAGATCTTTGCCCCGAATACCTCGAGCGGGTGCGCTCGACCGGGAGTGGCTACATGTCCACGCCGTTCGGCGAGGATGTTGAACTGTCGATGCGGCTTGGCTGAAGCACTGCGTGACCTGCCGGAACGATCGTGCCCAAGATGGGCGGCGGCGGACAAAACTTTGCCCGGCATCGCCCATCAATCGCCTCGCTCTTGCCTTCAAACAGCCGTCACGAACCTCCTATAGTATGGTTCGTGGCGGGATTCAGAAAGAAGGAGGCGAAACGATATGCAGCACGAACGCGAAATCGACGCCCTGCTCTCATCTGGCGAGGCTGGATCGATCATCGACCGGCTGATGGCGCTGCCGCACCCGAAACAAGGTGCGCTGAGTGCAAACGAATGGGATCGCGCGGTCGCCAGCCGCTTCGAGACCCATCTTGCGAGACAGATGCGCTCGCAGATCGACGGCAGCAGCGACCGCCAGGACGCTGCCTGATCTACCTTTGTCTATGCATGTCGTTATCCCAAAACCGCTCCGCACCGTCGGGTCAAGCCCGTGGCCAAGCTTTGGGCGACATGCATTATCCCCGACGCAGCCTGACCGGCGCTTCGCCGAACGCTCTTGAAAACGCTCTGGAAAATGCCGCGGCGGACGAAAACCCCGTTCGCCCGGCAATGTCCGCCATGGCGATGCGCGTGTCGACCACCAGCCGGCGCGCGGCGCCGAGGCGCAGCCTGAGGTAATAAGCGCCGGGCGTTTCGCCGATCGACTTGCGAAAGATGCTTTCCAGCGTCCGTGCCGTCACCCCGGCGCGCTTTGCCACGGCCGCGATAGTCAGCGGCTGGTCGACATGCGCTTCCATCAGCCGGATGGCTTGCGCCAGCCTGGGATCGTAGCCGTCAAGACGGCCCAGCGAGACCAGCGGTTGCGCGTCCGTCGCGGCGCGCGCCTGGTCGTAGATGAAGACGCTCGCGACATCGAGCGCCACGGCCATGCCGAGCCGCGTGCGGATCAGATGCAGCATCAGGTCGAAGGTCGGCGAGGCGCCGCCGGTGGTGAACACTGGGCCATCGATGACGTAGCGGTCGGGGCGCACGTCGACGCCGGGAAAGGCCGACGAGAAATCCTCCATGTCCTCCCAGTGGGTGGTGGCGCTGCGCCCCTCCAGCAGACCGGCGCGGGCAACCAGCCAGGTGCCGGCCTCGACGCCGCCGCAGGCGCGTGCCGCGCGCGCCGCCCGGCGCAGTCCGGACAGCAAGGCCGATGTGGCATGGTTCTGCGTGCCGAAGCCGGCGACGACGACCAGCATATCGGTTGTGTCAGCCGCATCGAAGCGGCCGCTGACCGCCACCGGCAGGCCGCATGTGGTGACCGGCGCCTCGCCTGTCACCGAGACCAGCCTGAAATCGAACAGCGTCTCACCGGCAATGCGGTTGGCGGCGCGCAACGGATCGACGGCCGAGGCGACGCACATGATCGACGAGCCGGAGAATACCAGCAGCGTTACCTTGAGCGGCAAACGCTCGGCCCGAAAGATCGTCGGTTTTTCGTTTTTGGTCACACGATCTTCGTAAAACGCAAAACAGTTTCCGGCAAGTCAGGCATTCTTGCCCTACGTTCTATTGGGAGAGAATCCGATGCCGTTAGCGATGAACCGTGAGGTTTTCATTACCTGTGCCGTGACCGGGTCGGGCAGTTCGCAGGATCGCAGCCCGCGTGTGCCGCGCTCGCCCAGAGAGATCGCCGATTCGGCCATCGAGGCGGCAAAGGCAGGTGCCGCAATCGTGCACTGCCATGTGCGCGATCCCGAGACCGGCAAGCCTAGGCGCGACGTGCATCTCTATCGCGAAGTAACCGAGCGCATCCGCGCTGCAGACGTCGACGTGGTGCTGAACCTGACCGCCGGCATGGGCGGTGACATGGTATTCGGCCCGCCGGAGAAGCCGCTGCCGCTGAACGAAAAAGCCACCGACATGGGCGGCGCGAGCAACCGCATGGAACATGTGCGCCAGTGCCTGCCGGAAATCTGCACGCTCGATTGCGGCACCATGAATTTCGCCGAGGCCGATTATGTCATGACCAATACGCCCGGCATGCTGCGTGCCATGGGCGGCATGATGACGGCGCTCGGCGTCAAGCCGGAGATCGAGGCCTTCGACACCGGGCATCTGTGGTTCGCCAAGCAATTGGTCGAGGAAGAAGTGCTGAAGCCGGACGCCTTGGTGCAATTGTGCATGGGCGTGCCGTGGGGGGCGCCGGACGACCTCAACACCTTCATGGCCATGGTCAACAATGTACCGTCGACCTGGGACTGGTCGGCCTTTGCCATTGGCCGCAACCAGATGGCCTATGTCGCGGCCGCGGTGCTGGCCGGCGGCAATGTCCGCGTCGGACTGGAGGATAATCTCTGGCTCGACAAGGGCGTGCTGGCGACCAATGCGCAGCTGGTCGAGCGGGCGGTCAGCATCGTGTCGAATATGGGCGCCAGGGTCATCGGCCCGGACGAAGTCCGCAAGAAGCTGAACCTGACGAAGCGCGCACCGCTTTGAAAAGCCGGTAGCCGGTTGGGAGGAGCCGCCGATGAAGACCGTGAAATTCACCGCCATGAAGGACGGCGACCGCGAGGATTACGCCTTCCTCACCGGGCACGAGATCGACTACGCGGCAAAGACCGGCGAGCGGCTGCTCGACGCGCTCGTCCAACTCGATGCGGGCCTCTCGGGCTACAAGATCACCCGGCTCGGCCATTCGCTGCAAGCGGCAACGCGGGCCTGGCGCGACGGCGCCGACACCGACTGGATTGCCTGCGCCTTGCTGCACGATATCGGCGACATCTACGCGCCCTATAACCACGACGAGTATGCGGCGTCGATCCTGAAGCCTTTTGTGCGCGAGCAATGCACCTGGGTGGTGGAAAAGCACGGCGATTTCCAGCGCCTCTATTACGCCCACCACCTCGGCGGCAATCCGCACGCCCGCGACCGTTTCGCCGGGCACATCTACTTCGACGATTGCGATGAGTTTTGCGAACGCTGGGATCAGTCGAGCTTCGATCCCGACTATGAGACATTGCCGATCGATTTCTTCCGGCCCTTCGTGCTCGAAGTGTTCGCGCGCAAGGCCTATGACGCGTCCGTGATCCGTGCCGGCGAACGCGTCGCCCTCACCGACCCCGCAACAGCCAGCACAAGAACCGGAGCTTCCGCATGAGCATCATCAACAAGGCGGCCGCCATCGGCGGCGGCGTCATCGGCGCCGGCTGGGTGGCGCGGCTGCTGCTCAACGGCATCGACGTGTCGATCTTCGATCCCGACCCCGAGGCGTCACGCAAGATCGGCGAGGTGATGAAGGGAGCACGACGCGCCTACAAGCAGATGCTGCCCGGCGGCCTGCCGAAGGAGGGCAAGCTTACCTTCGCCAAGGCGATCGCCGAGGCGGTGGCCGACGCCGACTTCATCCAGGAAAGCGTGCCGGAGCGGCTCGACCTGAAGCACCGCGTGCTGGCCGAGATCGACCTTTATGCGCCGGCCAACGCCATTGTCGGATCCTCCACCTCCGGCATCAAGCCGACCGACATGCAGGTGGCGATGAAGAAGCACCCGGAGCGGCTGGTCGTCGGCCATCCGTTCAACCCCGTCTATCTGCTGCCGCTGGTCGAGATCGTAGGCGGCGAACAGACCTTTCCCGAGGCGATCGAGGTCGCCAAGGAGATGTATGCCTCGATCGGCATGAAGCCGGTGGTGATCCGCAAGGAGATCGAAGCCTTCGTCGGCGACCGGCTGCTCGAAGCGGCATGGCGCGAGGCGCTGTGGCTGGTCAAGGACGGCATCTGCACGGTCGAGGAGCTCGACGACATCATGCGCTATGGGTTCGGCCTGCGCTGGGCGCAGATGGGCATGTTCCAGGTCTATCGCGTCGCCGGCGGCGAGGCCGGCATGCGCCACTTCATGGCGCAGTTCGGCCCGTGCCTGAAATGGCCGTGGACCAAGCTGATGGACGTGCCGGAGTTCAACGACGAGCTGGTCGAGCTGATCGCGACCCAGTCGGATGACCAGGCGCACGGTCTGTCGATCCGCGATCTCGAAAAGATCCGCGACGACAATCTGGTCGCCATCATGGAGGCACTGTCGAAGCAGAACAAAGGCAAAGGCTGGGGTGCCGGCGCCTTGCATAGGGACTACACCAGGCAGTTGGCCAAGCTTGCGGCGAAGAAGCCCACCGCCTCCAGGGCGGCCGAAAAGGCCAAGGCTGAAAAGCCGAAGAAAAAGAAGAAAGGCTGAGACCATGGATTTTGGTCTTTCGGAGGAGCAGAAGCTCATCGTCGAGACGACGCGAGCCTTCGTCGAGAACGAGCTTTACCCGCATGAGCGCGAAGTGGAGCGTACCGGCGTGCTGCGCCGCGAGCTGATCGGGGAGATCAAGGCCAAGGCGATCGAAGCCGGCCTCTATGCCGCCAACATGCCGGCCGATGTCGGCGGCGCCGGGCTCGATACGGTGACCTGGCTGCTCTATGAAAAGGAACTCGGCCGCGCCAATTACGCGCTGCATTGGACCTGCGTGGCGCGGCCTTCGAACATCCTTCTCGCCGGCACGCCGGAGCAGCGCGAAAAATATCTGTTTCCCTGCATTCGCGGCGAGAAATGGGATTGCCTGGCAATGACCGAGCCGGGCGCCGGCTCCGATCTGCGCGGCATGAAGGCAACCGCCGTGCAAGACGGCGACGACTGGGTGCTGAACGGCACCAAGCATTTCATCAGCCATGCGGACCTCGCCGATTTCGCCATCGTCTTCATGGCCTCGGGTGAGGAAGAGTCTTCGCGTGGAAAACGCAAGAAGATCACCGCCTTTTTCGTCGACAAGGGCACCAAGGGTTTCACCGTGCGCGACGGCTACCGCAACGTCTCGCATCGCGGCTATACCAATGCCATTCTCGAATTCGACGATTGCCGGCTGCCGGCGAGCCAGGTTCTCGGCGAGGTCCACAAAGGCTTCGATGTCGCCAATTCATGGCTCGGCGCAACGCGCCTGCAAGTCGGCGCCACCTGCCTTGGCCGTGCCGAGCGGGCGCTTGGCCATGCCATCGAATACGCCGCGCAGCGCCAGCAATTCGGCCAGCCGATCGGCAAGTTCCAGGGCGTGTCGTTCAAGCTCGCCGACATGGCGACCGAGCTGAAGGCCGCCGACCTGATGGTGTTCGAAGCCGGCTGGAAGTACGATCAGGGCACCGTTACCGATCAGGACATGGCCATGGCCAAGCTGAAGGCCACCGAGATGCTTGCCTTCGTCGCCGACGAGGCGATCCAGATCCATGGCGGCATGGGGCTGATGGACGATTTGCCGCTCGAGCGCATCTGGCGCGACGCCCGCGTCGAGCGCATCTGGGAAGGCACTTCGGAAATCCAGCGCCACATCATCTCGCGGGCGCTGCTGCGCCCGTTCGGGGGCTGAACAGCGCAATGTCTGCATTCCTTCGCGCCCCCCTCTGTCCTATCGGACATCTCCCCCTCAAGGGGGGAGATCGGCCGCCATTCCTGATTTCGCCAGTTATTGCCGTTGCATGCCTCGGGCCGGCGGCCCAGCTGCCAATCTCCCCCCTTGAGGGGGAGATGCCAAGTTTTGGCAAAGAGGGCAGGGCAGAGGGGGGTGTTTATGCACAAACTTGAGCGCCTTTTGCGCCCACGAACGATCGCGGTCTTCGGTGGCGCGCAGGCTGCCGCCGTGGTCGCGCAATCGATCAAGATGGGATTTGCCGGCGAGATCTGGCCGGTGCATCCGAGCAAGGCCGAGGTCGCCGGCCGCAAGGCCTATCGCTCGGTGGCCGAATTACCCGGTGCGCCGGATGCCGCTTTCGTCGGCGTCAACCGGCACTTGACCATCGAAGTCGTCAAGGCACTGGCCGAACGCGGCGCCGGCGGTGCGGTCTGCTTCGCCGCCGGCTTTCTCGAAACCGAGGCCTATGACGAAGACGGCGAGCGGCTGCAGGCCGAGCTGGTCGCGGCGGCGGGCCAAATGCCGATCATCGGGCCGAACTGCTACGGGCTCATCAACTATGCCGACGGCGCGCTTTTGTGGCCCGACCAGCATGGCGGCATCAGGCTGCCAGAAGGCGGTCGCGGCGTTGCCATCATCACCCAGTCGTCGAACATCGCCATCAACATGACGATGCAGAAACGCGGCCTGCCGATCGCCTTTCTGATGACCGCCGGCAACCAGGCGCAGACCGGGCTTTCCGAAATGGCGCTCGGCCTGATCGAGGACGACCGCGTCACCGCGCTCGGCCTGCATATCGAGGCCTTCGATTCGGTAGCCGGCTTCGAAAGGCTGGCGGCACGGGCACGCGAGCTGAAGAAGCCTGTCATCGCCATGAAGGTCGGCCGCTCCGAGCAGGCGCGGCAGGCGACCGTCTCCCATACCGCGTCGCTGGCCGGCTCGGACGCGGCGTCCGGCGCCTTCCTGAAGCGGCTCGGCATCGCCCGCATCGATTCAATTCCCGCCTTCATCGAGGCGCTCAAGCTGCTGCACGTCACCGGCCCCCTGCCCGGCTACCGGCTGTCGTCGATGAGCTGTTCGGGCGGCGAGGCGTCGGTCATGGCCGACAGCGCCGAAGGCCGCTGGGTGACGTTTCCGCCACTCACCCCCGAGCACCGCGCGCATGTCAAATCGACGCTCGGGCCGCTGGTCGCGGTGGCCAACCCGCTCGACTACCACACCTTCATCTGGAACAACGAGCCGGCGATGACCGCCACCTTCACCGCGATGGTGTCGGGGGGCTTTGACCTCAACATGCTGGTGCTCGATTTCCCACGCCCCGACCGCTGCTCGGACACCGACTGGTGGGCGACGCTGCGCGCCTTCGAATCGGCGCTGAAGACCAACAGCGCGCAAGGCGCGATCGTCTCCTCGCTGCCGGAGAACCTGCCCGAGGAATACACTGCCGGCCTGATGGCGCGGGGCATGGTGCCGCTGTTCGGCATCTCCGAAGCCATGGACGCCGCCCAGGCGGCGGCCTTCATCGGCTGGGCCTGGCGCGAGCCGCAGGCGCAGCCGATCGACACTTCGGCGTCCGGCGCGCCGGCCGGCGACCATGTCACGCCGGACGAGGCCGAGGCGAAGGCGCGGCTCATCGAGGCCGGGCTCCCCGTGCCGAAGGGCGAGCGCGCCGGCAACGCGGTCGAAGCTGTCATCTCCTCGATGGCGCTCGGCTTCCCGGTGGCGCTGAAGGCCCTTGGCGTCATCCACAAGTCCGAGCTCGACGCGGTCCGGCTCAATTTGAGGGATGCCGAATCCGTCAGCACCGCCGCCCACGATCTCGGCCCGCTCGGCACCGGTCTTTATGTCGAGCGCATGGTGCGCGACGGCGTCGCCGAGCTGCTCGTCGGCTTCACCCGCGACCCGATGTTCGGCGCCGTGATGACGCTCGGCACCGGCGGCGTGCTGGTCGAGCTGTTGCGCGACAGCGTCACGCTGATGCTGCCGGCGACCCGCGACGATATCGAGGCCGCTTTGCGCGGGCTGAAACTGTTCCCGCTGCTCGACGGCTATCGCGGTCGGCCGAAGGCCGATGTTGCAGCGGCAATCGGTGCGATATCGGGCATTGCCGCTTTCGTGCAGCAAAACGCCGGCGAGATCGAGGAACTCGACATCAATCCGCTGATCGTCTGCACCGAAGGCAAGGGCGCCTGGATCGCCGATGCGCTGCTGGTGCTTGGAGAGAACAAAAATGTCTGACGTCATCACCACCCGCCGCGAGGGCACTATCCTCGAAGTCACGCTCGACCGGCCCAAGGCCAATGCCATCGACCTGAAGACGTCGCGGCTGATGGGCGAGACTTTCAAGGCGTTTCGCGACGATCCCGACTTGCGCGTCGCCATCGTCAAGACCGCCGGTGACAAGTTTTTCTGCGCCGGCTGGGACCTGAAGGCCGCGGCCGGCGGCGACGCCGTCGACGGCGACTACGGCGTCGGCGGCTTCGGCGGGCTGCAGGAACTGCGCGACCTCAACAAGCCGGTGATCGCCTGCGTCAACGGCATGGCGGTCGGCGGCGGCTTCGAACTGGCGCTATCCTGCGACCTCATCTATGCGTCGGACCACTCCTCCTTCGCGCTGCCCGAAATCCGTGCCGGCACGCTGGCCGATGCGGCGACGATCAAGCTGCCGAAGCGTATCCCCTACCATGTCGCCATGGACCTTCTGCTCACCGGCCGCTGGATGGATGTCGCCGAGGCGCATCGATGGGGCCTGGTCAACGAGGTGCTGCCCAAGGAAAGACTGGAGGACCGCGTCTGGGAGATCGCGCGGCTGCTCGCCAGCGGCCCGCCGCTGGTCTTCGCCGCGATCAAGGAGACGGCCCGGGTCGCAGAATCGCTGACGTTCCAGGACGCGATGAACCGGGTGACGCGCCGGCAACTGTCGACGGTTGACGCACTCTACGGCTCGGAGGACAATCTCGAGGGCTTTCGCGCCTTTGCCGAGAAGCGCGATCCGGTGTGGAAGGGGAAGTAGTGGTATTGCAGGAATGATGGCGCTCACCCCCCTCTGGCCTGCCGGCCATCTCCCCCTCAAGGGGGGAGATCGGATGTCGCTTCGGTTTTCGCCAATCTCCAACGTTGCAAGATGGGCTGCAAGGCCGAAGCTGCCGATCTCCCCACTTGAGGGGGAGATGCCAAGTGGTGGCAAAGAGGGCAGGCCAGAGGGGGGTGTTCAGGCGGATTCATTGCGATCCATTCAGCGCCCATGACCGACTACAAAACCCTCATCGACGCCGAGACCTGGGCCTTCATCGAGCGGACCAATTCTTATTATCCGCCCGATACGATCGACTACACCGTCGCCGAGCAGCGCGAGATCTACAGCCGGATGTGCCGCGAGTTCTTTGCCGGCTATCCCCAAGGCGTCACGGCGGAAACCACCGCCATTGCCACACCCTGGCACATTCCGATCCGCATCTACCGCGCTCCGGCGCCGGAAACGGCGGCGATGGTGCTTTATTTCCATGGCGGCGGTTTCATCCTCGGCGGGCTCGACAGCCATGACGACCTCTGCGCCGAGCTTTGCAGCCGCACCGGCTACGAAGTGGTTTCGGTCGACTACCGGCTGGCACCGGAACACCTTCATCCGGCCGCCTTCGACGATGCCATCAGCGCCTTCGAATGGGCGGCGGCGACTTTCGAGCGTCCTGTCCTGCTCTGCGGCGACAGTGCCGGCGGCAATCTCGCCGCCGCCGTCAGTCACGCAACGCGTGGCCATGCGCGCAAGCCGATCGGCCAGATTCTGGTCTATCCCGGTCTTGGCGGCGACAGCTCCGCCGGTTCCTACGTCACCCACGCGGAAGCGCCGATGCTTACCGCGCGCGACCTCCTTTTCTACAGGGACATCAGGACAGGTGGCGAGGATCGCACCGGCGATCTCACTCTGTGGCCGCTCGCCGACGCCGAGTTCGCCAATCTGCCGCCCACCGTCGTGATCACCGCCGAATGCGACCCGCTGTCGTCGGACGGCGAAGCCTATCGCGACCGCATCGTTGCCGCGGGCGGGCGCGCCTGGTGGCTCGAGGAGCCGGGGCTGGTGCATGGCTATTTGCGCGCCAGGCACACGGCCGGCCGGGCCCGCTCGAGCTTTACCCGGATTGTCGATGCGGTAGCGGTTTTGGGAAGGGGCGAGTGGATCTGGTGAGGGATGTCTTCCCGACCAGAACGGGCCTTTGTCGGCCGGTACAGCTCTATTTGCGGCGGCGTCGCCGGCCGGAAACCTGCTTCAGCCAAGGTCCTAAATGGAAGCCGCTCATCAGCAGGTACATCGGCACCATGCCGTCGAGCGGTGACGCCTCTTGCCCGGTCGAGCACATCATGTCCGGCGCTCCGCCGAGAAGCGTCAGCAGCGCCATGGTTGCGAAGGTCGGCGCGGCCGCAAAGGACAGCCAATCGGCTGCACTATGGTCGGCCGGGCTCGCATCGCCGGTGGATCCGCCTGCATGAATCTCGCTCATGTCCGTAGTCCTGCATAGCGAGCGGGATGCGTCGAATTGAACCGTGCATCCCGCTCCTCCAATTGTCCTGGCTGCATTTCCGCGACGCCAAAGACGTTCTATTCGGTGCGATTCCGGAACGCGGCCTCTCCGGCGTCCGATATCTCGACCCATTTTTTGTCGGGGACGGCTTCGGCGCCGTAATTGTCGTGCCAATTCCACCACTTGTACGTCGGCGTCTGCGGATAGCCCTCGGGCGAATCCTCCCAAACCTCCTGGCGGCCGAGCGGCGACAGGTCGAGATAGCTCCATACGGTCCCCATCGCCTCGTCACCGCGGTTGTTGATGAAGTAGGTGCGGAACACGCGGTCGCCGTCGCGGATGAACACGTTGTGGCCGTGCCACTCGTCAACGCCGAAGTCGGCATCGAAGCTGTCGGTGATGGTGTACCAGGGCATCTTCCAGTCCATCCGCGCCTTCAGCCGCGCAATGTCGGCCTGCGGTGCGCGCGAGGCGTAGGCAAGCGTGGTGTCGCGGGCGTTCAGATGGGCGAGGTTGCCGACCTGGTCCGCCCCCAGCGAACAGCCGCGGCAAGCGTGGTCGGGCCAGCCGAATACGCCGGGCTCGAAGAAGGCGCGGTAGACGATCAGCTGACGGCGGCCCTCGAACAGGTCGAGCAGGCTCACCTTTCCATCAGGCCCTTCGAACGTATAGGTCTTCTCCACCGCCATCCACGGCATCCGCCGGCGCTCGGCGGCCAGTGCGTCGCGAGCCCGGGTCACGGTCTTCTCTTTCACGAGCAGTTGCTGGCGCGCGGCCTCCCACGCGTCAGACGAAACGACCGGTGGTGTCTTCATCGCGAGCCGCTTCGTCTGCTCGCCTGTGCCATTCTGATGTGCCGTCATTGTGCATCTCCTTGCTGGTTTGTCGCCGCAGGCGCGACGTGTTGGGTCGTCAGATAGGATAGGGGCGATAGCGGGTTGGCGAGAGTGACAAGTGTGACGCGATTCCGACGGGTCCGCTGATCACGGCCAATTTCGCCGCCCGCGACGCCCCTGCGCTCATTCGTGCCCGGACTGCTGAATGGGCCGAGCGCCGGCCAGATAGCGGTCATTGTCAAACGGCTCGGCCTGGTTGCTATCCGGACTCCACAGCTGCCGGTGGGTTCGTGTGAGATCGCCGAGGTAGACATGCAGCGCACCCGATCGCGCACCGCCCGTATTCGCAACCGCATGAACGGTATTTGACGCCATGTGCACCACGGCAGGCGCTGCGATGTCCTGCCTTTCGGGAACATCGAGTTCGCTGCCGGCAACGGGATAGATGAAGTTCGTCTCGCTGCCCTTGTAGATGCCGATCAAGGCATCCATCAGGTGGTTGTGAGGCGGGTACTGCAGGCCGGGCGACAGAGTGATGTGATAGATCGTCAGGTTCGGACTCGCATGCAGAAGCACCTCGTCGTCGTCTTCTTCGTGAGCGAGTGTTCCCGATGCGTGAAAGCGGTTGGTGTAGTCGCCCAGGACCGTCCTTACCGCTTCGAGGGGATCTGGCCCCTTCGCGGCATTGACGATATCATCAGCAACAGCGTAGAGGGGCGAGTTGGCGGCTAAAGGCATATCAGTTATCCTCCCTGAGATGCTCAGATTATCAATTTGAGATGATCACGCTAGCGAATGCTGAGGCCAGCGTCAATCGGACAGCCAGACGGACAAAATATGAAAACGACGAAGTTGACCGCCGAACCGGCAAGACCGGCTACGGTCGAGGCGACAGCACTGTCAGCCGCCGACGTCCTTCGCAGGGAACAGGCATATGAGCAGCTGAGGAACGACATCATCGCCTGCGTGCTGCGCCCCGGCGAGGCGCTGACGGAGAAACAGATCGGTGATCGATACCAGATCAAAAAGGCGACCATCCGCGCGGCGCTGGCCCGACTGATGCAGGAAGGACTGGTCAGGAGCGAGCCGCGCCGCGGCTACGTCGTTGCTACGCTCAGCCTGCGGGATGTCAACGAGATCTTCGACGTCCGCAGCTTGATCGAGCCGGAAGTGTTCAGGGTGGCGGCATCGAACATGACCGAGCGCGGGCTCGAGGATGTCAGGCTGGCAGCGCAAAAAGTGCTGAAGCCGGAGACGCTACGCAGCCACGTCGCCTTCCTTGCGGCCGACCGTGCGTTTCGTCTGGCCCTTGCGGAGCTCTCGGGAAATTTACGACTGGCGCATCTGCTGGACCAGATACTCGACCAGTCGGCGCGGGTTCTCCACCTCGGCTTCAAGTCCCGCGACTTCACCCAGTTGATCATTGCCCAGCAAAAGGAGCTGGTCCTTGCCTGCGAGGCAGGCGAGATTTCCGCCATCGTCAAACTTGCCCGTTCGCAGTGCCTGTCTCTCAAGAAGCAGGTGCTCGAGGCTTTGCTTGCCGGTTCCAAGCTTCAAGACGTCAATTTGCAGCCCTTCACCTAGAGCCGGTTCCGGTTCTCCTGGAACCGGTAACCCGCTCTAACTATCTGTTTTGCCACATTTATACGGACGCCAAATGATTCCATTCGGCTGCAAAATGCTCTAAGGGAAGTTGGCCATTCGGTGCGACCCGCCACCTTGGCGCAACGGCCGCCGGCCTTGTTTTATGCCACAATCCGCGCGGCCGCGCGTCCGGCACTGCGGCCGGAAAAGATGCAGCCGCCGAGAAACGTGCCTTCGAGCGCTGCATAGCCGTGCATGCCGCCGCCGCCGAAACCGGCGGCCTCGCCCGCCGCGTACAGCCCCTCGACTGGTTGGCCGCCGGCGCCCAGCACGCGGCTGTCGAGGTCAGTCTCCAGCCCACCGAGCGTCTTGCGGGTCAGGATGCTGAGCCTGACGGCAATCAGCGGGCCATTGGCGGGATCGAGCAGCTTGTGCGGTCTTGCGGTGCGGATCAGCCGGTCGCCGAGATAGGCTCGCGCGCCGCGCAACGCAGTAATCTGCATGTCCTTGGAGAACGGATTGTCGAGCTGCCGGTCGCGGGCGCGGATTTCGCGCTCAACCTGCGCCAGTTCGAGCAGCGGCTCGCAGCCGGCCACTGCGTTCATGCGGGCGACCAGCGCCGGCAAATCAGGCTCGACGATGAAATCCTCGCCCTTCTCCATGAACGCCTTGACCGGCGCGGGCACGCCGCTGGTGGCGCGGCCGAGCACCTGGCGCCAGCTCTTCCCCGTCAGATCGGGGTTCTGCTCGGAGCCCGACAGCGCGAACTCCTTCCGGATGATCTTTTTGGTCAGGATGAACCAGGAATGATCGAAGCCGGTGCTCATGATGTGGCTGAGCGTGGCCAACGTGTCGAAGCCGGGATAGAGCGGCACCGGCAGGCGCTTGCCGCGCGCGTCGAGCCACAGCGATGACGGGCCGGGCAGGATGCGGATCGCATGATCGGTCCAGATCGGTGCCCAGTTCCTGACGCCCTCAACATAGTGCCACATGCGGTCGCGGTTGATCAGCCGGCCGCCGGCGGCTTCGGCGATCGCCAGCATGCGGCCGTCGACATGATCGGGAACGCCAGTGATCATGCGTTTCGGCGGCGCGCCCATCCGCTTCGGCCAATTCTCCCGGACCAGCCGGTGATTGGCGCCTATGCCGCCCGAGGCGACGATGACGGCCTGCGCCTTCAGCTCGAAATCGCCGGTGATCTCGCGCGAGCTCTTGCGGCCGCGCTCGGCATCGCTCGCCGCCAACAGGTCGCCGCGCACGCCGTCGACGACGCCGCCCGTCCGCGTCAGTTCGTTAACCCGGTGACGGAATTTGAAGCGGATCAGCCCGCGTTTCTCGGCCTCGCGCACGCGCTGCACGAACGGCTCGAGCACGCCAGGGCCGGTGCCCCAGGTGATGTGGAAGCGCGGCACCGAATTGCCGCGGCCGACGGCATTGCCGCCGCCGCGCTCGGCCCAGCCGACCACCGGAAAGAATTTCAGGCCGCGCTGCATGAGCCAGGAGCGCTTCTCGCCGGCGGCGAAGCCGAGATAGGACTCGGCCCAGCGGCGCGGCCAGAGATCTTCCGTGCGGTCGAAGGCTGCGGTGCCCAGCCAGTCCTCGAGCGCCAGCTCATACGAATCGCGGATGCGCATGCGCCGTTGTTCGGGCGAATCGACAAGGAAGATGCCGCCGAGCGACCAGAATGCCTGGCCGCCAAGCGACTGCTCCGGCTCCTGCTCGACAATGATGGCCTTCTTGCCGGCCGCAGTCAGTTCGGCCGCCGCGACAAGGCCGGCAAGGCCGGCGCCGACAATGATCACATCCGCCTCGTCGGACATCTATTTGGCCATGATCTTGTCCAAAAACCGGTCCCCACTTTTTGGGATCATGGCCGGCCTAGACTGTTTCCCAGCCTTCCTTCTCGCCGGCGCGGAAGATGGCATCGATGACCTTCTGGTTGAGCACCGATTCTTCCAGAGTGAAGACGCGGTCCTTGCCGCCCCGTGCCGCCCGCGCGAAGGCCTCGACTTCCAGCCGGTATTGCTGCGTGCCGGGAAAGCGGAACACCTGCGCCTCGCTGTGGTTCTGGTTGTGCAGTTCGACGCGGTGATGGTCGTAGAGTCCGGCGTTGAACGGTGAGAACACCTCGATGAAGCCCTTCTCGCCGTGGAAGACCATCACCTGGCGTGCCGCCATCTGCGTCGACAGGTAAAACGACAGCTCGAAGTCGCCGAAATCGGCGCGGATCGAGGAATAGATGTCGGTGCCGAATGTCTTGTCGCGCTCGATCGTCGCCTGGACGCGCAGCGGCTCCTTGCCGGTCGAAAAGCGCGTCGATACCGTCGGATAGACGCCGATGTCGGGCAGCGCGCCGCCGCCGAGATCGAGCTTGTTGCGCATGTTGTTGGGGTCGACATTGTAATAGGAGAACGCGCCCTGGACATGGCGCAGCCGGCCGATGGCGCCGTTGGCGATGAGGTCGCGCACCTTGATCCATTGCGGATGGTAGACGACCATGAAGGCTTCGCAGACCAGCACCTTCCTGGCATCACGCAGCTTGATCAGCGGCGGAATGTCCTTGGCATCGAGCGCCAGCGGTTTTTCGACCAGAACATGCTTGCCGGCCTCGATCGCCTTGGCCGTCCATTCGACATGCTGCGAGGTCGGCAGCGGAATGTAGACGCCGTCGATGTCGCTGGAGGCGAGCAGCTCCTCATAGGAGCCGAACGCGTGGCGCGCACCGAAGCGTTCGCCCAGCGCCCGCGCTTTCGACAGATCGCGGCTGGCAATCGCGGACAGCACGCCGTTCTCCGCCTCGACGATTGCCGGCAAAAGCTGCTCGCGGCCGATTTTGGCCGTCGACAAAACTCCCCATCGGAACATCAGATTTCTCCTCTCGATTGCAGGCCTGGAGGTTTGCCCTAATTCAGGAGAAAAGCCAATGCGGGAGCATGGCGGCGAACAGGGCGATCATCTGCGGCTTGTCCGGATGCCGGCGCTGCCCCCTGCGGAACCTGCAAAGGCTATCCCCTTCTACCCATCAGCGTCATGTCGAAATCGACGACGTTGGAATAAATCGGCGTGCCGACATCCATGCCGTAGCGCGACCGCAGCACCTTGCCGGTGACGTGGAATTTTATCGTGCCCGCCCTGAGCCCGCCGAGCTCGGCCGTGAATTTTTCCTGAAAGGTCTTGCCGCGCGCCGTCAGCCGGCCGGTGACAAGGGCCGACGTGTCGCCGGTCCGTTTGACGCTGGTCGAACGGAACTGGATCTCCGGATTGTTGGCCGCGTCGAAAACGGCGTCCGAGCGGAGAAAGGCATCGATGCGGCTTTGGCCGGTACCGACGCTTTCGGGGAAGATGGTGAAATTGACCCGGGACCGGCCGACATCACTGTTGTCGATGAGGATACTGCCCTTGAAGCGGGAGAAGGCACCGTCGAGCCCGCCGCCGCCGAGCTTGGCGATGGAGAAATGGATGCTGGAACTCCCCGGGCTGGTCGTGTAGCTGCCGGCCGCCTCGCCAAGGGCAACGGCGGCGAAAACAGGCATGGCAAAACAAGCGGCAGCTGCCGCAAATCCGAAGATGCGCGCGTACATGGAAATGGTCCTCTTGGCAGGCAACGCTTTCTTGCGTCCTCGCCCCATCAACGAATGAGCCGTCCGCTCTATTCCCTGTCGTGATGTGACGAAGCCGTGATCATGCGCGTCAGCACGGTATCCCTCAGCCAGAAATGATGGCGCAGCGCTGCGGCGAGATGCAAAGCGACAAGTCCGATGCCGGCATAGGCGAGATACCAGTGCGTCGCTGCCCAGAAGCTTTCTGCCGTGTCCGATTCACCGAGCGGCAGATTGGGCATGACGAACAGATTGAACGGCACGCTCGGGATCTCCAGCACCGAGACCGAGACCAGCGCCCAGCCGGACAGCGGCAGAGCGAGCTGAAACGCATAAAGCGCGAGATGGACCAGCGGCGCCATCCGGCGCTCGAAAGGGCCGACCGAGCGCGGCAGCGGCGGGGCCGGTCTGCCTAGGCGCCAGGCGATGCGCAGGATGACCAGTCCAAGCAGCAGGAAGCCGAAGGATTTATGCAGCTGGATCAGCTCGAAGGCGGTGCGCTGGCTGGACAGCCGCACCATGACGAAGCCGAGCACGAACTGGCCAATAAAGAGCGCCGCGATCAGCCAGTGAAGGATGATCGCCGTCCAGCCGTAGCCGGCCGTCTGGTTTTTGGGCAGTGCTGACATGGTCGGTGAACGAATGCCAGGTCGACTTTCTTCCACCTCTCCCTTGTGGCGAGGGTTGCCTTATTCGCCGACCTTGAAAAAATCGACAAAGGCCCTGAGCGCCGGCCGCATCTGGCGGCGGCTGGGGTAATAGACGAAGAAACCATCGAAGCGCGGGCACCAGTCCTCCAGCACGCGAACGAGCTTGCCGGCGGCGAGCGCGTCGCGGACATAGTCCTCGAACAGGAAGGCGAGCCCGGCGCCGTCGACTGCGGCGTTGGCAATCAGATGGTCCTCGTCGAGGATCAGCGGCCCTTGCACCGCTATCTCGATCTCCTCGCCGTTTTGCTCGAATTCCCAGCGGTAGAGAATGCCGCTGGAGAAGCGGAAGCGGATGCAGCGGTGAGCGGCGAGATCGCGCGGATGCTGCGGCTTGAGCATGGTCTCGAAGTAGGCTGGCGCGCCGACCACGGCGCCGCGAAGGTCTGGTCCGATGCGCACCGCGATCATGTCGCGCTGCAGGCTCTCGCCCAGCCGCACACCGGCATCGAAGCCGCCCTCGACGACGTCGGTGAAGCGGTCCTCGATGACGATCTCCAGCACGATGTCGGGATAGGCAGCCGCGAAGGCGCCGAGCCTCGGCGTCAGCGCCAGGTGGGCCGCGGTGCGCGGCACGGTCAGCCGGAGATTGCCGGCCGGCCGGTCGCGCGCCTCGATCGCCGATTCCAGCGCCAGGTCGATTTCCGACAGCGCCGGCCTGAGGCGCTCAAGCAGTTGCGCGCCCTCCTCGGTCGGAGCAACGCTGCGCGTGCTGCGCGCCAGAAGGCGCACGCCGAGGCGCGCTTCGAGGCTGGACACCGCGTGGCTGACCGCCGACGGCGCGATTGCCAGTTCCTTGGCGGCGCCGCGAAAACTGCCGCATTGGGCGACCATTGCCAGTACCGCGAGCTGTGAAAGATGGGTTCGCTTCATTGATCTATTTCTTGGAACAGCCCGTGCAATTGAGAGCCGATTATCGAACTCGGCGCAAGACGCTATCTCTGCGGCATCACAACCATCACAACAAGGAGACACGTGATGCAAACCCGCAAGCTTGGCAATGAACTTGACGTCTACCCGGTCGGCCTCGGCTGCATGGGGATGAGCTTTGCCTATGGTGGCCAGCCGGAGGCGGAGGCGATTGCCACGCTGCGCCATGCCGCCGAGATCGGGGTCAATTTCTTCGACACGGCCGAGGTCTATGGCCCTTTCGAGAACGAGATCCTGGTCGGCAAGGCGCTGAAGCCGGTGCGTGACAAGGTGACGATCGCAACCAAATTCGGCTTCAAAATCCTCGAAGAAGGCAGCGGCATGGAGCGCATGGCCGGTGTCGATAGCCGCCCGGAGCATGTCAAGGCCGTGGCCGAAGCGTCATTGAAGCGGTTGGATACGGAGGTGATCGATCTCTATTACCAGCACCGCGTCGACCCCAACGTGCCGATCGAGGATACGGTCGGCGCCATGGCCGAGCTGGTGCGCGAGGGCAAGGTGCGGGCGCTCGGCCTGTCGGAGGCGAGTGCGGCGACCATTCGTCGGGCGCATGCCGTGCATCCGATCGCCGCCGTGCAGAGCGAGTATTCACTGTGGAGCCGCGATCCGGAGGAAGGGGTGTTTGCTGTCTGCCGCGAGCTCGGCATCGGCTTTGTCCCGTATAGCCCGCTCGGCCGCGGCCTGCTCACCGGCACGATCGCCAAGCCCGATGTTCTCGGCGCCGACGACTGGCGCCGCGGGTTGCCGCGCTTCCAGGCCGACGCCATGGCGGCCAATGCGGCGGTCGTCGCCGTGCTGGAAAAGATGGCGGCCGGGAAGGGCGTGACGCCGGCGCAGCTGGCGCTCGCCTGGGTGCTGCATCAGGGCGACTTCATTGTCCCGATCCCTGGTGCGCGAAAAATGCGCCATCTGGAGCAGAATACGGCGGCAGCCGATATCGTGCTGAGCCAGGCCGAGGTGGCATCCATCGGCGACGCCCTGTCGCCGGAAAAGGTGGTCGGCAAGCGCTATACCGAGGAGCTGCTGGCGCTGGTTAACGGGTGAACGGCAATCGACGGCCTAATCGAAACGGGGCGTTTCGGCACCCCTTTTCGACTAATACGGTGCGATGCAAAGCGTTGTGAGACCTCGGCGCGAGGCACCCCCCTCTGTCCTGCCGGACATCTCCCCCTCAAGGGGGGAGATTGGCAGTTCCCGCGCCTTGCCCGCCCTTCCGGCGCCGGTGATTGGCGAAAGCCGAGGCGACATCCGATCTTCCCCCTTGAGGGGGAGATGCCCGGCAGGGCAGAGGGGGGTGCCTCGCGCCGACATTTCCTACCAAGGCACGACACTGATCTCCGGCCAGTTCTCCCTGGCACGCGCGCCCTTCATCTCGTGCGTCTGCCGATTATCCAGTGCACGGTTCGGGGTAACGCGAAACGAGAAGATGTCGTCGAGCCCGAACGGCGCCACGAGCGCGAGTTGCCCATCGGTGCCGAATCTAACGCCGACCGCATGGGTTTTCGAAGCGAAATAGGACAGCGCCTCGGCGGACGACGACAGTCTGGGATAGGAACCGCCAAAGCGCGCCTCAAACCACAGATGCACCCGCGCCTGGTTGCGCACTTCAACCGGCAGCGTCAGTCCTTCGAACTGCTTCGCCGCCCGGCGGATGACCGTGTCCTCGGCTTCATAGGACAGATCGCTCTCATCGAAATAGAACAGGTCGACATCGCGGATGCCGTACCCCGAGGGCTTCCCGGTCAGATGATTCCAGACGCTGTTGTAAAGCGCGCCGGACACGACCAGCCAGTCCGGCAGGCCTAGCACCCGTACCCGCGACAGCGTCTCACCGACCAGCGGATCGGCCGAGACGATATCGAGAAAGACTGCACGCTGTTCCTCGAAAGACAGCCCTGAATAGCGCAAATGGTCCATCGTCCCTTGGACGGCGATTCGCCATCTGCCGGCAACCCCTCTAGATCCTCAGCGCGCCATGCGTTGTGCAATTATCGGAAAGGGCGTCGTGACGCCCATTTCTGCAGGCTAGTTTCCCTCCCGCCCAAGGCTCATTGTTCGGTCGGTCTCGGACCAGAAGACTGGCTCCTCGATTGACGGCCATTCTTCGCCATACACAAAGCCTTCGATCGCCTCTAGCTTTCCTTCAATCTCATCGAAGAACAGCACCATGCCGCAAAGAAGCTGGTCAGGTCCAACGCACGCTACCCGAAGCGAACTGAACACTCGACTCTCAAAGCGCAATTCCGGGGGAACCGATGAGGCAACGATTGTGGTCATGAACCCTACAGGATCGCGGCTGCGGTCTTTGACTTTCAGCGCACGCATCATGTCAGGAGAAACGCCGGCGGAACGGCAGAACTCCTTGACGAAAAACACTTCCAGCGGGGTCAGGTGCATTTAGCTCAGCGGCAGAACGGACAGCGTTTCATTGGCGCTTGTACATCACGTCCGTTCGGATGACGTACTTGCGCCCCGACAGCACCTCGTCGCCGCGGTGTTCGATCGGATGATAGAAGGCCAGCGCCATGCCTTTCCTGGGTTTCACCACCAGGCTGGTGCCGGCATAACCCGGCATCTCGCCGCGAAACGAGGTTCCGCCCCCTTCAAATCCATCCGACAGATAGATCATGAAGGTAAACTGGCTGCGCTCCGAGGCATTGCGCTCGAAATAGCCGTCATTGTGCCAATCGAACTTCTGGCCCGGCCCGTAGCGATAGAAGCGGAAACGCTCATTCAGCCCAGTCAGCCGCCAGTCGCCGAGGCCGCGATAGAGCATCGGGCGCGCCCGCGCAAAAAGCAGGTCGGCAAGATCCTCGTCATCAAAAACGACGCGGTCGTTGTTGCGGAGTTCCGTCATCACGCTCGCGCCGCCGGCGCTGTTTACCTTGGCTGCCTCAAAACCACGCCGTTCGCTGTCGGCGATCAGATCGGCGCATTCCTGGTCGTCCAGGAACCCATCGACAGTCCCGATATGCGTTGCCAGCCAGTTGATGGAGAGCTTGTGGTCCATCAGAGCATCCCCTTACGTCCGCAGCACGCCGCCGGTCTGCTTGCCGACATTATCGACGATGCGCTTGGCCAGCGCCTCGAAATCCTCATCGGTCAGCGTCTTTTCGACCGGCTGGATCGACACTTCAATGGCGATCGATTTTTTCGCCGCGCCGAGCGCTGCACCCTCGAAAACATCGAACACCGAGACGCCGGAAATCAGCTTCCGGTCGGCGGCAAGGGCGGCGCGAACGAGTGTGCCGGCTTCGACCGCCTTGTCGACGACGAAGGCGAAATCGCGCTTGACCGCCTGGAAGGCGGACAGATCGAGCCTCGGCTTCGTCCGCGTCGGCTTGGCCTTCGGCTCGGGCACGGCATCGATGAAGACCTCGAAGCCGCAAAGCGGGCCGGAGACGTCAAGCCCCTCCAGCGTCTTCGGGTGGAACTCGCCAAACGTGCCAAGGATTACCTTCGGCCCGAGCTTGATCGTGCCAGAGCGGCCGGGGTGATACCAGGCCGGACCGCCGGCGTCGATCTGCAGCCGCTCGACCGGCGCGCCGCAGGCTTCGAGTGCTGCGATCGCGTCGGCCTTGGCATCGAAGACACCGACCGCGCCGGCATTGCCGGCCCAATGGCGGCCGGAGCCTTCGAGCCTGGCGGTGCCGCGCCGCACGCCGGCGGCAACGCGCCGCTGCTGGTCGGCGCCATCGCCCTCATAGGTGCCCGACACTTCGAACAGCGCGACATCGCCGATGCCCTTGTCGGCATTGCGTTGCGCTGCCGCGATCAGCCCCGGCAGCAGCGACGGCCGCATATCCGACATATCGGCGGCGATCGGGTTGGCAAGCTTCAGCGCCGGCTGGCCGCCGCCGAACAATTCGGCGTGTTTTGCCGGAATGAACGACCAGGTGACGGCCTCCATCATGCCGCGCACGGCGAGTGCCCGCTTGGCGGCGCGGGTGCGGATCTGCAGCACAGTCAGGATCTTGGCGTTGACCGCATCGTGCGAACCAAGCGGCTGCGGCGCGATGTTGTCGACGCCGTGGATGCGCATGACCTCCTCGACCAGGTCGGCCTTCCCATCGACATCCGGCCGCCAGGACGGGACCGCCACATTGACGACATCGCCCGCGCCCTCCGGTCTGAAGCCGAGGCGGGCTAGAATGTCGAGGCTTGTCGAGCGCGGCACTTCGATGCCGGTCAGCCGCTTTACTTCCGACAGGGGGAACGAGACGATCTTCGGCTGATGGCCGGCATAGCCGACGAGTTCGGTTTGCGCCGGCGTACCGCCGCAGAAATCGAGCACCAGCTTCGTCGCCAGCTCCAAGCCGGGAACCATCATTTCCGGGTCGACGCCGCGCTCAAACCGATAGCGCGCATCGCTGATGATGCCGAGCGTGCGGCCGGTGCGGGCGGTGGCGATCGGGTCCCAAAGTGCAGACTCGATCAGCACGTCGGTGGTGTTCTCGTCGCAGCCGGAATGCTGACCGCCCATGATGCCGGCAATCGACTCGACACCATCCTGGTCGGCGATGACGCACATCTCCGGCGTCAGCGTGTATTCGCGGCCGTCGAGCGCCAGCACCTTTTCGCCATCACGCGCGCGGCGAACGGCGAGATTGCCGGTGACCTTCCCAGCGTCAAAAACATGCAGGGGCCGGCCACGGTCGAAGGTGACATAATTGGTGATGTCGACCAGCGCGCTGATCGGCCTCAAGCCGATGGCGAGAAGCCTTTGCTGCAGCCATTTCGGCGACGGTCCGTTCTTGACGCCGCGCACCAGGCGCAGCGCAAAGCCGGGACAGAGCTCCGGCGCTTCGATCGTCACCTTGACCGGCGTCTCGCCCTTGCCGGGGATCGGCTCTATCGGCGCGCTCTTCAGCGTGCCGAGCCCGCTCGCCGCCAGATCGCGGGCGATGCCATGGACACTGGTCGCATCCGGCCGGTTCGGCGTCAGATTGATCTCGATCAGCGGGTCGTCGAGATGGGCATAGGCGGCGAAGCTGGTACCGACCGGCGCATCGGCCGGAAGGTCGATGATGCCGTCATGCTCCTCGGACAATTCGAGCTCGCGCTCGGAGCACATCATGCCGTGGCTTTCAACGCCACGGATCTTGCCGACGGTCAGCGTCACGTCGATGCCGGGAATATAGGTGCCCGGTGCTGCAAAGGCGCCGATCAGGCCCGCGCGGGCGTTCGGCGCTCCACACACGACCTGCACCGGCGGCTTGCCGTCGCCGGTGTCGACGGTCAGCACGCGAAGCCGGTCGGCGTCGGGATGCTGGACCGCCGTCAGCACCTTGGCGATGACGAAGGGAGCCAGGCTCGCCCGGTCGTCGACATGCTCGACCTCGAGGCCGATCGAGGTGAGACGCTCGACGATTTCCGCCAGCGAGGCGTCTGTCTCGAGATGATCCTTGAGCCAGGAGAGGGTGAGTTTCATGACTGTGTTCCGTCTGGTCTGGGCACGCTGCACTTGAAGCTATGCGGCCGCGCGTCGGACATGTACAGGAAGGCGAGCTGCCCGCGGATTTGCTGCGGCCCGGTCGTCACGCGCTCAAGCCCCCGAACAGCGTCGGCATGTCGAGCGGCCTAAAACCGTAATGCGAAAGCCAGCGGACATCGGCGTCGAAGAAGGCGCGCAGATCCGGCATGCCGTATTTCAGCATGGCGATGCGGTCGATGCCCATGCCCCAGGCGAAGCCCTGGTATTCGTCAGGATCGAGGCCACCGTAACGGAGCACATTGGGGTGGACCATGCCGCAGCCGAGGATCTCCATCCAGTCCGAGCCCTCGCCGAAGCGCACCTCGCCGGGCCGCGAACGGTCGCACTGGATGTCGACCTCGAGGCTGGGCTCGGTAAACGGGAAGAAAGACGGCCGGAAGCGCATCTTGACGCTCGGCACCTCGAAGAAGGCTTTGCAGAACTCCTCCAGCACCCATTTCATGTTGGCGACGTTGGCCGATTTGTCGATCACCAGCCCCTCGACCTGATGGAACATCGGCGAGTGGGTGGCATCCGAATCCTGCCGGTAGGTCTTGCCGGGGATGACGATGCGGATCGGCGGCTTCTGCATCTCCATGGTGCGGATCTGCACCGGCGAGGTGTGGGTGCGCAAAAGCTTGCGCTCGCCCTGCTCGTCCGGCTGGAAGAAGAACGTGTCGTGCATCTCGCGCGCCGGGTGGCCTTCCGGGAAGTTCAGCGAGGTGAAATTGTAATAGTCGGTCTCGATGTCGGGACCTTCGGCGATGGCAAAGCCGAGATCGCCGAAAATCGCTGCGATCTCGTCGATAACCTGGCTGATCGGATGGATGCGGCCGCGCTCGGCCGGCGATTGCCTGACCGGCAAGCTGACGTCGACCTTCTCGGCGGCAAGCCGTGCCGTGATCGCCACATCTTTCAGCTCGGCGCGGCGCGCCGAAAGTGCCTCGGTGACGCGGTTCTTGAGGCCGTTGATTGCCGGGCCCTTGACCTGGCGCTCCTCGGCGCTCATCGAGCCGAGCGTCTTCAGCATCTCGGAAACCGAGCCCTTCTTGCCGAGGGCCGAGATACGCACCGCCTCGATCGCCTGCTCGTCGGCGGCCGAGGCGATCTCGGCCATCAGGGAATTTTCGAGAGTTTCCATGTCACTCATGTTCCAGATCCGATTGGAAGCAAAGAAAAACCCGCGCCAGCCCTGCCAGCGCGGGTTTCCCAAATCAAGTGTCGAATAGCTTGGGAAGCGCTGGTCTTAAGCGACAGCGCTTTCAAAAGCATTCGGCGTGGTATTCTTCAGGTATTCGAGCGCGACCTTGGCCTTGGCCACGAGTGCGGCGAAGGCCTGCGGCTCGTGGATGGCCATGTCCGACAGGATCTTGCGATCGATCTCGATCCCGGCCTTGTTGAGACCGTCGATGAAACGGCCATAGGTCAGACCATGCTCATGCGTCGCCGCATTGATGCGCTGGATCCACAGCGCGCGGAACGAGCGCTTGCGGTTCTTGCGGTCGCGATAGGCGTACTGCAGCGACTTTTCCACCGCCTGCTTGGCGATGCGGATGGTGTTCTTGCGACGGCCGTAAAAACCCTTGGCGGCTTTCAGGACCTTCTTGTGCTTGGCGTGCGAGGTGACGCCTCTCTTTACGCGTGCCATGTCATGATCTCCTTAACGCTGTCCAGACCGAATGCTCAGAGGCCGTTCGGCAGAAAATTCTTGATGACCTTCTTGCCATCCGGTTCAGCCAGAACCATCGTGCCGCGGGCATTTCGAATGAACTTGTTGGACCGCTTGATCATGCCGTGACGCTTGCCGGCCGCAGCCGACAGAACTTTACCCGTACCTGTGATCTTGAACCGCTTCTTGGCGGCCGATTTGGTCTTCATCTTGGGCATTTTGCTACTCCGTTTATATGCGCACCAATGCGCTTTTTGTTCGCTTCAGGCCGACCAAAGCCCGAAAAGCAAATGAAACCGCCACGGCATGCCCTGCCGGGCGGTTTTTTGGGAACGGCGGTCCTATACGTCAAAGCGGGGGCGCGCGCAACACCCCGTGCCCAGCAACACTGTACTCAGCAACACCGTACTCAGGGGAAACGGAACAGCACCGGCAATATGCCGGACTGCTGGGCGCCGTCGATCAGTTCGAAAGCCGGCAAGGCAACCAGGAAGACCAGACCGTCGAGCAGCGTGGTTCGCAGCAGGCGCGGCTTGAAGCCGCCGGTGTCGCCTTCCTGATACAGCGACAGTTTCGGGAAGAAGCGCGGCACTTTCAACAGGTAGGCCTGGTATGGCGCGCCAAGAACCTGCCTGAGGAATTTCTCCTCGCGCAGGATAACGATGTAAAATGCACCCGCGCAGAGCGCTCCAAAGCCGATCGTGGCGGTAATGGAGCCGATCTGTGCGCCGACACCGGCGGCAGCTAAAGTAGAGAAGACATAGAGCGGGTTGCGGGTGATCGAATAGGGTCCGCCGGTCACCACTTCGGAGGATTTGCGTCCACCAATATAGAGCGTCGACCACAAGCGTCCGACAACGCCGAGAAAGATCAGCAGGACGCCGACCATTTCGATCGTTTCATGCACAGGCGTATCGGGCGGAAAAACCGACTGCCCGAACAAAAGCATCGCGAAAAGGACGACGACGACGACGGCAAGCACCATCCTGCGCGTGTGCTGGTAGCTGCCCAGCCCATACTTGGCTTCCGAATGCTTGACGTCATTGACCATGTCGGGAATCCGATCGTCGAGGGAACCAGAGCGTCTTTGCTCTCGCCGGCGATCGCAGCGTCTGGCCAAGAAACAGGCGCCCCGCCGATCGCCGGGACGCCTTGCAACATGATTCAGGCGGATTTAATGCACGTCGCCCAAAAGTGCGCTGCGGTTTTGCGACAACGACATGCATAAAACAGAACTAAAGCGCAACGCGCTTTAGCGGGGCGCCAGCACCATCATCATCTGGCGGCCTTCGAGCTTCGGTTCGGCTTCGACCTTGGCGATGGGCGCCACTTCCTCGCGAACCTTGTTCAGAAGCTGCATGCCGAGTTCCATATGCGCCATCTCGCGACCGCGGAAGCGCAATGTCAGCTTGACCTTGTCGCCTTCCTCGAAAAAGCGCCGGACGGCCTTCATCTTGGTCTCGTAGTCGTGGCTGTCGATGTTCGGGCGCATCTTGATCTCCTTGATCTCGATGACCTTCTGGTTCTTGCGCGCCTCGGCCGCCTTCTTCTGGTTGGCGTATTTCAGCTTGCCGAGATCGAGGATCTTTACGACGGGCGGCACTGCATTGGGCGATATCTCGACCAGATCGAGCCCAGCCTCTTCGGCGAGCAGCAATGCGTCGTTGATGGAGACATCGCCGCGGTTCTGGCCTTCGGCGTCGATTAGCTGGACCCGGGGAACCCGGATGTCACGGTTGGAGCGCGGGCCTTCCTTGGTGGGCGCCGCTGCTTTGAAAGGTCTGCGAATGGTCGTGGTCTCCTTGAGCCGTTTCGTTAAGGGGTTCTTCGGTTCAGAATTGCGAACGCGCAATGTGGTGAGCGCGCGGTCGGAGTCAATAGCACAGCATTCTCAGGAAATCACCTGCTCGATGGAATGCTCCTCTGCACCAAGCGAAGAAAGTGGCGGAGCACTTTTCGTTGAATGCCTTGCTGTGCCAAAAGACCGGCGTGAGGGAATACACCATGAGCACCACCCCGATCTTCCTGGACGTCGACGGGACGAGCATCGCCGTCAGGCATGCGGCAGGTGCCGAGCCCGGCATCGTCTGGCTTGGCGGCTACAAATCCGACATGCTGGGCACCAAGGCCGAAACCTTGTCGGAATGGGCGCTCGGGGAAGGCCGCGCCTTCCTGCGCCACGATTATTCCGGCCACGGCGAATCGGGCGGCGCCTTTGCCGACGGCACCATCTCGAAATGGCTGGGCGAGAGCCTGGCGGTTTTCCGCCGTTTCACCCAGGGCAGGCAAATCCTGGTCGGTTCGTCGATGGGCGCCTGGATCGCGCTGCGCATGGTGCAGGAATTGCGCAAGGCGGGCGAAAACAGCGTCGCCGGCCTTGTGTTGCTGGCGCCGGCGCCCGATTTCACATTCGAACTGGTGGAGCCGGTGCTGACCGGGGCGCAGAAGCGCAACCTCAGGAAAAAGGGCTTTTTCGAGGAGCCTTCGGACTATTCCGCCGAACCGTACATCTACACGCGCGCACTGATCGAGGACGGCCGCAACAACCGGGTGATGACCGGGCCGATCGACACGCACTGTCCGGTCCACATCCTGCAAGGCCTGGCCGATCCCGACGTGCCGTCGAGCCATGCGTTGAAGCTGGTCAGCCTGCTGCCGGCCGACGACGTCACGCTGTCGCTCATCCCCGACGGCGACCACCGCCTGTCGCGGCCTCAAGACCTCGACATGCTGGTGCGGGCAGTGGACGCGATGGTGCGGCAGGCGGGATAGATTCAGCCGTTGCGGAACGTATAAGCATATCCGTTGATGGCCGGAGCGCCGCCAAGGTGGGCGTAGAGCACTTTCGATCCCTTGGGAAAATAACCCTTGCTCACGAGATCGATCATGCCTTGCATGGATTTTCCCTCATAGACCGGATCCGTGATCATGCCTTCAAGACGCGCGCAGAGACGGATTGCTTCCTTCGTCTCTTGCGAGGGGACGCCGTAGACCGGATAGGCATAATCTTCGATCAGGACGACATCGTTCTCATCGAGCTCCTTGCCGAGTTCGACCAGCGTCGCGGTGCTCTGCGCGATTTTGAGCACTTGTGCCTTGGTCTGCGCCGGGGTGCAGGATGCGTCGATGCCGATCACCTTGCGCTCGCGGCCGTCCTTGGCGAAGCCGACCAGCATGCCGGCGTGAGTCGAACCGGTGACGGTACAAACGACGATGTAGTCGAAGGCAAAGCCGAGCTCCTTCTCCTGTGCGCGGACCTCCTCGGCAAAGCCGACATAGCCCAGGCCGCCATATTTGTGTACCGAAGCCCCGGCCGGAATTGGATAGGGTCTGCCACCCTTGGCCTTCACATCCGCGATTGCCTGTTCCCAGCTTTCCCTAATCCCGATGTCGAAACCCTCATCGACCATCTGGACATCAGCGCCCATGATCCGGCTCAAAAGGATATTGCCGACGCGATCGTAGACGGCGTCCTCGTGGGGCACCCAGCTTTCCTGCACGAGGCGGCACTTCATGCCGATCTTCGCCGCGACGGCCGCCACCATGCGCGTATGGTTGGATTGGACGCCACCGATCGACACCAGCGTATCGGCGTTTGAGGCGATCGCGTCCGGGACGATGTATTCGAGCTTGCGCAGTTTATTGCCACCGAAGGCAAGGCCGGAATTGCAATCCTCCCGCTTGGCATAGAGATCGACCTTCCCGCCGAGATGACCACCAAGCCGCTCCAGTTTCTCGATATGGGTCGGCCCGAATGTGAGCGGATAACGTTCGAATTTCTCGAGCATGAGAGTGCCCTCGCTTGTTCCATTCATTGCGGTGTGGTGCGATGAACACTATCAGCTCTGCCTTGAAATGTGCTCTCAAAGATCGAGCCCACAATATCCAAAATATCGCTTCATAGCATTGAACTGTCATATATATTCGATTCTTAATCCGAATAATGGAAGAATCTTTCATGCGCGCAGCGCTCGACCGGATCGACCTGAAAATGTTGCGCCTGCTCCAAGGCAATGGGCGACTGACCAACGCGGAGCTGGCGCAGTCGGTCGCTGTTAGCCCGGCGACGTGCCACCGCCGGACGCAACGCCTGTTCGATGAAGGCTACATCAGCCATGTCAGGGCGATGGTGAGCCCGCAGAAGGTCGACAGAGGCGCGTTGGTGATGGTTGGCGTCGTACTCGACCGTTCGACCCCGGAGAGTTTCGCGGAATTCGAAAAGGCCGTCGCCAAACTGAAATTCATCCTCGACTGCCATCTGGTGGCAGGCGACTTCGATTATTTTCTGAAGATCAGGGTTGGTGACATGGCGGATTTCAACCGAATCCACGGGGACCAATTGATCGCACTGCCCGGCGTTCGCCAGACGAGAACCTTCTTCGTGATGAAAGAGGTCGTCGACAATGCGCCTCTGGATTTTTGAACGGACGGCTTCGAAGCGTCAAACCATTGCACTCAGCCAGCAGACGCGATCGGCGCTGGATTTTCACTGCAGAACCGTCGGCGGCATTGCCCCCTTACGGGGCCTGGCTGCTCTTTTCCTCGAAAAGCTCAAAAAGCGATAATCATTTCAGCCGCTTGTCCGGTTTTGGCGGCTGCTGTCTTGAATCGCCGTTTTCTTCATCCCATTTCGATTCCACGCAGCCGGATTTGGCTGTCTCCAACTGAAGGATTGGAAGAAATGAACACATCTGCATTGATCCGTCCGGCCTGGACGCCGGCGACCATCGCGTTGATGGTGATCGGGTTCATGGTGTTCTGGCCGCTCGGCTTAGCCATGCTCGCCTACATCATCTGGGGCGATCGGCTCGAGGGCTTCAAGCGCGACGTCAACCGCGCCACCGACGGCATCTTCGCCGGTTGCCGCCGCGGTTCCGACAGGGCCGCGCGCTGGGGCCATGGCTCTGCACGCACCGGCAACGTTGCTTTCGACGACTGGCGCGAAAAGGAACTCGAGCGGCTTGCCGAGGAACGCCGCAAGCTCGACGAGATGCTGAGCGAGTTCGATGAATATGCCCGCGAATTGCGCCGCGCCAAGGACCAGGAAGAGTTCGATCGCTTCATGGCCAACCGCAACAAGTCGACGTCGCCCACGACAGGTGGGTCAACTGGCTCGACGACGAATAACAAACGCGGCGGCAACTCCACGCCAGGCCTGCTCGACGAGTAAGGTCCCGTGCCCAGATAGATAATCCAACGGCGTCGCGTCAGCGGCGCCGTTTCTTTTTTGTTCTAGTCGTTTCCCTCGAATCACGTATCGTCCCGGAATGTCCTTCGGCTTCTTCCGCACCCCGACGAAACCCAAGCCCACGCCCGTCGTGGAGCGCGAGCATTGCGTTGCCGGCCGCACGCTGCCGCTCAAGATCGTCGAGAACGACCGGGCGCGGCGCCTGACGCTGCGCATCGATTCCGGCGGCCGCGGTTTGCGCATCACCGTGCCGCCGGGGCTGCGCCGCGGCGAGGTGGAAAAATTCCTCGACCGCCATCAGGACTGGCTGGAGCAAAGGCTGGCCAAGGTACCCAACCGGCCGCAGGTGCGGCCCGGCATCAAGGTACCGGTGCGCGGTGTGCCGCATCGCATCGTCCATGAACCGTCGAAACGCGGCACCGTCACGCTGTCGCGCGACGAGCGCGGACCGCTGATGATCGTGCATGGCGAGCGTGTGCATCTGCCGCGCCGCATCGCCGATTTCCTCAAGCGCGAAGCCAAGCGCGAGATCGAGGCGCTGGTGACGAAGCACAGCGCGGCGATTGGCAAGCGCGCCAAGGCGATCCGTTTCAAGGACACGTCGAGCCGCTGGGGATCCTGCACGTCGGACGGCAATCTGTCGTTTTCCTGGCGCATCATGATGGCGCCGTGGCCGGTGATAAACTACCTCGTCGCGCATGAGGTGGCGCATCTCAAGGAGATGAACCACGGCCCGAAATTCTGGAAACTATGCGAGCAGCTTTGCCCGGATACCGAGCGCTGCAAGGACTGGCTCAAGCGCAATGGCGGCGCGCTGCAGGCGATCGCGTTCGAGTAGGATGCTTGTAGGGGCACGAAATGGAAACTGTAGCGATCCTTCGCGCCGGCCTCAATAGATTCTGCACTGCCGATCAATCGTCATTCGCCGCGTTCAACTCCTCCGGCCGCAACCCCTCATCGACATGGCGCGGCCAGGGCAAGAAATCCTTCTCGAAGCCATCGTTGCTGAAATAAGCCAGCGCCCGGTGCGCCTCGGCGCCATTGAAGGCTGCCTTGTCCATCAAATGAGCGATGACCTCATGGGCCTGCGCCAGCTTTTGCCTGAGTTCCGCGACGGTCTTTTCCGCCATGATCTTTGTTCTCCCGCCTCTGTGCCTGAGCAAGTAGCGTTGCGCTCTTATATTAGCAAGGCAGCGCGTTGCGCTCTTACTTAGCAAGGTAGCGCGTTCCGCGCTGGCGGCAAACAGGACGCTTTTTCTCGACTCTTTGGCCGTTTCGTGCCAATCCCGCGCCATGGCGCTCGACATCAAGATATGCGGGTTGAAGACCGACAAGGCACTGGCTGCGGCATTGGCCGGCGGCGCCAGCCATGTCGGCTTCATTTTCTTTGCCAAAAGCCCGCGCTATGTCGAGCCGGCGGAAGCCGGCCGCCTGCGCGAAGCAGCGCGCGGCAAGGCCAAGGCGGTTGCCGTGACGGTCGACGCCAGCGATGCGTTCCTGGACGAGATCGTCGAAAAGATGCAGCCCGACATGCTGCAGCTTCACGGCGCCGAGCCCCCCGAGCGGGTGGCCGAGGTGAAGGCCCGCTACGGCTTGCCGGTGATGAAGGCGCTGCCGGTCAGCGAGGCCGCCGATCTCGGGCGGGTCAAACCCTTCATCGGCATTGCCGACCGCTTCCTGTTCGATGCCAAGCCGCCTAAGGGTTCGGAATTGCCGGGCGGCAACGGCCTTGCCTTCGACTGGCGCGTTCTGGCCGGCCTTGACGCCGGCGTCGATTACATGCTTTCCGGAGGGCTCAATGCCGGCAATATCGGCGACGCCCTTCGGCTGGCGAACCCGCCCGGAATAGATGTTTCCTCGGGCGTGGAGAGCGCGCCGGGCATCAAGGAACCGGCGCTGATCGAACAGTTTTTCCGGGCCGTCGGGGCAGCACGCGACAACCGCGCCGCCTGACCGCGCTTCAAACCACAGACCAGGAGATCGGCGATGGACAAGCCGGCGATACCGAATTCCTTCCGCACCGGCCCCGACGAGCAGGGCATGTTCGGCATTTTTGGCGGTCGTTTCGTTGCCGAAACGCTGATGCCGCTGATCCTTGAGCTGGAGCGGCACTGGAACGAGGTCAAGAACGACCCGGATTTCAAGGCCGAACTGACCGATCTCTCGACGCATTACGCCGGGCGGCCGTCGAAGCTCTATTTCGCCGAAGGCCTGACCAGGCATCTTCGTGAGGTGTCCTCGGCGAAGGGCCTCGGCGGCGGCGCAAAGGTCTATTTCAAGCGCGAGGACCTGAACCACACCGGCTCGCACAAGATCAACAACTGCCTCGGCCAGATCCTGCTCGCCAAGCGCATGGGCAAGACGCGGATCATCGCAGAGACCGGCGCCGGCCAGCATGGCGTCGCTTCCGCTACGGTGGCGGCGCGCTTCGGGCTTCCTTGTATCGTCTATATGGGCGCGACCGATGTCGCCCGGCAAAGCCCCAACGTCTTTCGCATGAAGCTTCTGGGCGCCGAGGTGCGGCCGGTGACGGCCGGCCACGGCACGCTGAAGGATGCCATGAACGAGGCCCTGCGCGACTGGGTGACCAATGTCGAGGATACCTATTACCTGATCGGCACCGCCGCCGGCCCGCATCCCTATCCGGAGCTGGTGCGCGACTTCCAGTCGGTGATCGGCACCGAGGCGCGCGCCCAGATCCTCGAGCAGGAAGGCCGGCTGCCGGACACCATCATCGCTTGTGTCGGCGGCGGTTCCAACGCTATCGGCCTGTTCCATCCCTTCCTCGATGACAGGCAGGTCCGCATCATCGGCGTCGAAGCCGGCGGCCGCGGGCTCGACGGCATCGAGCATTGCGCCTCGATGAGTGCCGGCGCGCCCGGCGTGCTGCATGGCAACCGTACCTACCTCCTGCAGAACGCCGACGGCCAGATCATGGACGGCCACTCGATCTCGGCCGGCCTCGACTATCCCGGCGTTGGGCCGGAGCACTCATGGCTGCGCGATTCCGGCCGCGTCGACTATGTGCCGATCCTCGACGACGAGGCGCTGGAGGCGTTCCAGCTGACGACACGCGTCGAGGGCATCATTCCGGCGCTGGAATCGGCGCATGCCATCGCACAGGCGGTGAAGATCGTGCCTGATATGGACAAGGACCAGATCGTCATCGTCAACCTGTCGGGCCGCGGCGACAAGGACGTGCATACGGTGGCCAATATGCTGGGCATGGAGATCTGATCATGGCCACCCGTATCGACCGCCGCATGGCAAAGCTGAAGGCCGAGGGGCGACCGGCACTCGTCACCTATTTCATGGGCGGCGATCCGGACTACGACACGTCCCTGTCGATCATGAAGGCGCTGCCCGGCGCCGGCAGCGACATCATCGAGTTAGGCATGCCGTTTTCCGATCCGATGGCCGACGGCCCGGCGATCCAGGCGGCCGGCCTGCGGGCGCTGAAGGGCGGCCAGACCTTGGTCAAGACGCTGAAGATGGCCTCGGAATTCCGCGCCGGCGACAGTGAAACGCCGATCGTCTTGATGGGCTATTACAATCCGATCTACATCTACGGCGTCGAGCGCTTCCTGAGCGACGCGCTGGCCAGCGGTATAGACGGGCTGATCGTCGTCGACCTGCCGCCTGAGATGGACGAGGAACTTTGCATCCCGGCACTCAAGGCCGGCATCAATTTCATCCGGCTGGCGACGCCGACCACCGACGACAAGCGCCTGCCCAAGGTGCTGCAGAACACGTCGGGTTTCGTCTACTACGTCTCGATGACCGGCATCACCGGTTCGGCGCTGGCCGACACCGGCAAGGTGGCGGCAGCGGTCAAGCGCATCAAGAGCCATACCGACCTGCCGGTCTGTGTCGGCTTCGGCGTCAAGACCGCAGAGCAGGCGCGCACCATCGGCGCGTCGGCCGACGGCGTCGTTGTCGGCACCGCGATTGTCAATGCCGTCGCCAACGTGCTCGGGCCGAAGGGCGAAAAGACCGCCGATCCGGCCGAGGCCGTCGCCACGCTGGTCAGCGGGCTTTCGCAAGGGGTTCGCGCGGCTCGCCTTGCTGCCGCCGAATAATCTTGATCTTCTGGTTGGCCATGATCTCCAGCGAAAACCGGTTTCCACTTTTCGGGATCATGGTCTAACTCTTCGTAAGGACAGGAGCCGAAGCGATGAACTGGATCACCAATTACGTCCGCCCGAAGATCAATTCGATGCTCGGCCGCCGCACCGACATGCCGGAAAACCTGTGGATCAAGGATCCCGAGACCGGCGAAATGGTGTTCCATAAGGATCTGGAGCAGAACCAGTTCGTCATCCCGTCCTCCGGCCACCATATGAAGATATCGGCTAAGGAACGGCTGAAATTCTTCCTCGACGACGGCAAATACGAGACGCTGGAAAACCCCAAGGTCGTTCAGGATCCGCTCAAGTTCCGCGACGAGAAGCGCTACGTAGACCGGCTTAGGGATGCCAAGGCCAAGACCGGCATGGAAGACGCCATCATCAATGCGCTGGGCACGGTCGAGGGCGTGCCGGTGGTGGTGACGGTGCAGGATTTTGCCTTCATGGGCGGCTCGCTCGGCATGGCGGCAGGTGACGCCATCGTGCATGGTTTCGAGGTCGCCTTGCAGCGCAAGCGGCCGCTGATCCTGTTTGCGGCCTCCGGCGGCGCCCGTATGCAGGAAGGCATCCTGTCGCTGATGCAGTTGCCACGGACCACGGTCGGCGTCGACAGGCTGAAGGAGGCCGGCCTGCCCTACATCGTCGTCCTGACCAACCCGACGACGGGCGGCGTCACCGCCTCCTATGCCATGCTGGGCGACGTGCATATTGCCGAGCCCGGCGCCCTGATCGGCTTTGCCGGCCCGCGCGTCATCGAGCAGACCATCAGGGAAAAGCTGCCTGACGGCTTCCAGCGCGCCGAATATCTGATGGAACACGGCATGGTCGACATGGTGGTGTCACGGCTGGAGATGCGCCAGACCATTGCACGGCTACTGAGAATGCTGCTCAAGCTGCCGGAGGAGCAAAAATCTCAGGAACCGGAAATCTTGCCGCCGTCGGTGATTCCGGCCGAAGCCCGGCCGCACGCCTGACGCATTCGCCACGAACTGCGATTGCGCGCCGTCCGTGGCGCGCCTAGGATTCGCCATGACCACGCTTGCCGCCGACCGCGAAATCGAAAGCCTGATGGCGCTTCATCCGAAGGGCTTCGACCTTTCGCTCGACCGCATTTCGCGGCTGCTCGAGCGGCTCGGCAATCCGCAGGACCAGCTGCCGCCGGTCATCCACATCGCCGGCACCAACGGCAAGGGCTCCTGTGCTGCTTTTTCACGGGCGCTGCTCGAAGCCGCCGGCTACCGCGTCCACGTCCACACCTCGCCACATCTGGTGAACTGGCACGAGCGCTACCGGCTGGCCGCAGATGGCGGCGGCAGGCTGGTGGACGACAAGGTCTTCGCCGAAGCCATCGCCCGCGTCGCCAAAGCCAATCAAGGCCAGAAGATCACCGTCTTCGAAATCCTCACCGCCGTCACCTTCCTGCTGTTTTCCGAACATCCGGCCGATGCCGTCATCCTCGAGGTTGGCCTTGGCGGCCGCTTCGACGCCACCAATGTCATCGCCGAGCCGGCCGTGTCGGTGATCATGCCGGTGTCGCTCGACCACGAAGCCTATCTCGGCGACCGCGTCGAGCTGATCGCCGCCGAAAAGGCCGGCATCATCAAGCGCGGATGCCCGGTCGTCATCGGCGCGCAGGAAAGTGAGACGGCCCAGCAGGTGCTCATCGAAACCGCCGAGCGGCTCGACTGCCCCGCCTTCGTCTATGGCCAGGATTTCCTTGCCTATGAGGAAAACGGGCGCATGGTCTATCAGGACGAAGACGGATTGATGGACCTGCCGCCGCCGCGCCTGCCGGGGCGCCATCAATTCGCCAATGCGGCGGCGGCGATCGCGGCGGTCAAGGCGGCGGGCTTTGAGATCAGCCACCGCGCTGCCGAGAAGGCGATGGCGAATGTTGCCTGGCCGGGCCGCATGCAAAAGCTGCCGCAAGGACGGCTGAGCGAACTGGCGCCGAAGGGCGCCGACATATGGCTCGACGGCGGCCACAATCCCGGCGCCGGCGTGGTCGTCGCCGAGGCGCTGGCCGAGCAGGAGGAAAAGAACCCGCGTCCGCTGTTCCTGATCTCGGGTATGATCAACACCAAGGACCAGAGCGGCTATTTCCGCGCCTTCAAAGGGCTGGTCCGGCATGTCTACACCGTGCCGGTGAGCCTGAGCGACGCGGGCGTGCCGAACGACGAGCTGGCGACCCGCGCCATCGAGGCCGGCCTGTCGGCTGAACCGGTCAGTTCCGTCGCCAATGCGCTGATGCTGCTGCGCGACACATGGGACGGACCGCCGCCGCGCATCCTGATCGGCGGGTCGCTTTACCTGGCCGGCGCGGTGTTGGCCGAAAACGGCACGCCGCCGGTTTGAGGCGTGCTTCAGCCGGGCCACGGTGACGCCACACTTGTCAGACCACCGCGAGGAGCCAATCATGATCAAGGTAAAGCAGCTCGCACACGTTTGCATTTTCGCGAATGACCTTGAGATGACGCGAAGCTTCTATCGGGACGTCCTCGGCATGGACACCCAGTTCAATTTCCTGCGCGACGGGAAGATTTTTGGCTTCTACCTCAATTGCGGCAGCCGTAGCCATGTCGAGGTGTTCCAGAAAGACCGCGCCAGCTATGGCGACTTGAACCAGATCAACCACTTCTGCCTCGAAGTGGAAAACATCGACGCCGCGATCGCCCATCTGAGGTCAAAGGGGGTTGATGTCACTTCCAGGAAACGCGCGTGCGATGACACCTACCAGGCTTGGATCCGCGACCCCAACGGCGTGAGGATAGAACTGTTCGAATACACTGAAAAAAGCGCACAATTCGTCGGCGGCGATCGTATCGCGGATTGGTGATCGCGCCTCGCCGGGACAATTGTAGCGGCGCAGCCGATGGTTGGTGGACTACTTCAGCTCGACCTCGATGAAGGCGAATTCGCCATCGTTTGCACTGATGACGTCATGTTCGACGCCCTCGTTGCGGAAATACGGGGCGCCCTTCTTCATCTCGGCAAAGGATTCGCCATCCTTGGTCAGGAGCTTCACCTTGCCGTCGGTCAACGGCACGATCACATAGTCGTGGCCATGGCGGTGCCAGCCGGTGTTGTCGCCCGGGGCGAAGCGGTATTCGGTGACGATGACGCGCTCATTGTCGATGAAGACGGTGGCCTTGGCGGATCCGGTCATATCGCTTCTCCTGCTTTAAGCCAGACAAGAGCATGAGACTGCAAGTGGCGAGTGCCAGATCTGCGGATCGGTGACGCCACAAGAAAGCCCGGCGCGAGGCCGGGCTTTTCTGCAAAATTTTGATCGGATCAGGCGAGGCTGCCGTTGATCCAGTGCGACAATGCCGTTTTCGGCGCAGCACCGACCTTCATGTCCGCGACTTCACCGCCCTTGAAAATCATCAGCGTCGGGATCGAGCGCACGCCGAACTGCGCGGCCAGCTCAGGATTCTCGTCGATGTTGAGCTTGGCGATCTTTATCTTGCTGCCGAGTTCGATGGCGATGTCCTCGAGCGCCGGGGCGATCATCTTGCACGGGCCGCACCATTCCGCCCAGAAATCGACCACGACCGGCTCCTTGGCGTTGAGCACGTCGGCCTGGAAATTGCTCTTGTCGACCTTGACGGTGGCCATGCTGAGATCCTTTCGATTTATTCGTCCCACCAAATGTGGTGGTGATCGTGTCCGTCTTCAAGCAAGTGTTGTGTCACGCTCCCGTGAGTCTAGCAAGCGCGTCGTCCATGGCCGCTGCCGGCAGCTCGATCAGCCGCGGCACCTCGGTGAACAGCAGCGCCGCCGAGACCTCGCGTCCCGGATAGAGCGGCTGAAGCAGCGCGCGATAAAGTGCGAGCTGCAGAACATAGGCTTGCGGCACTTCGGCGAGCGTAGCTGGCGCTGGCCGATTGGTCTTGTAGTCGACGATCGAAACCTTGTCCGGCGTTACTGCCAACCGGTCGATCTTGCCGGAAATCGAGCGCAGTTTGCCCCTTACCTCCAGGCTGCCCATGATGGCGACTTCGGCGCGCGAGTTTGGCGCAAACAGCGGCGCGAAGCGGCTGTCGGCAAGAATTCTGAAAACGCCAGCCAAGGCCTTGTCGTGCTCGTCGTCGGGCCATGCCGCGCCGGCTCTTGCCAGATAGCGTTCGGCGGCATCCCGGCGTTTTCCCTCGGCGATGCCGGGCAGCATCTGCAGCAATTTGTGCAGCGCCAGCCCGCGCATGACGGCAAAACCGGGCTCGGCGTCGGCATCCAGCACCGGCGAACGCGTGTCGGCCACCGCTTGCCGCGCCTCGTCGATCAGCACCGAGGCGCCGGACGGCGAGAGCGGCCGCGGCAATTCCTCGAAGGGCGGCAGAGGCCGGAACAGGGTTTCCGGCAATGGCGCAAAGCGTTCAGTCTGTCGTGCCTCATCCACTGACGCCGGTGGCATGGGCGGCAGTTTCGTCACCTGGAAACGATGCACGGTCTCGCCAGTGGCGGGATGCCGGCGTTCTTCGCTCTCTGCGGCACCGACCAGTGCGCGGCTGACGATCGAATGCCAGGTACCGATATTCGGCGCCCGCTTGCCGTGGTAGCCGCAGACGATCAGCCGATCCTCGGCGCGGGTCATGCCGACATAGAGCAGCCGGCGGTATTCGTCGTCGGCGAGCTCGCGGGCGCGGGCCGATGCGGCGCGTGAAAACCCATTTGCGACATCGCTGGCCGAACGCCAGAGATAGCCCTTGCCCTCCCAGCAGTCGCCCGAGCCTTCGAACGGCATCAATCTCGGCAGATGCTGGTCACTGAACGGCGCGGAGCCGCCATCGACAAGGAATACCACCGGCGCCTCCAGGCCTTTGGCGGCATGCACGGTCATGACGCGAACCTCGTCGCGGGTCTGGTCCATTTCGCGCTTGATCTCGGGGCCGGCGTTTTCCAACGTCGACAGGAAGGATTCCAGTCCCGGCAGGCCGGTCCGCTCCTCGGCCAGGCAGAAATTCAGGAATTCGTCGAGGACGTCGCCGGCCTCCGGCCCGAGCCGCGCGATCATCTTCTTGCGCAGGCCGTCGCGGGCGAGAGCTGCAGCATAGAATTCGAACACCGGCTTGAATGCGGCCTCGTTCGACCATGTGCCGAGCCGGCTGACGACGGCGGCCAACGCCTCGCTTTCGCCGGCATGCCGGCGCAGCGAGGCGATCAGCGAGACGCCCGATGGCCTCTCCGCAGCAAGCGCGAAAAGCTGCTCTTCCGAGACATCGAAGATCGGGCTGCGCAGCACGGCGGCCAGCGACAGATCGTCCTCGGGCTGGATGAGAAAATGACCGAGTGCGATCAGGTCCTTCACCGCGATATGGCCAGGCAGGCTGAGCCGGTCGGCGCCGGCCACCGGGATGTCGCGGCGCTTCAACGCCCGTGTCAGCGCATGGACGAAGCGGTCGCGCTTGCGCACCAGCACCAGCACGTCGCCGGGCCGGAGTTTCTTGCCACGCCCTTCGATGACCTCGCCGCCGCCGATCCAGCCGGCAATGGTCGCTGCAACGTTTTCGGCAACGCGCACCGCCGGTGCGTGGGCGTGATCCACCGCTTGCGTCCAGTCGTCCGGTTCGTCGACGACGTCGGCGCCGAGCGAGGGCCAGACGTCGACATAGCCCGGCGCATCGTTGCGGATCGCCTTGTGGTCGAGCGGATCGGGATCGTGGCTGATGCCGCGCCGCACGTTCGGGTCAGCAAAGACACGATCCACCGCCGCAAGCACGTCGTCGGTCGAGCGAAACGACCAGGTTAGCTTGAGATCGGCGAAGGCGGCGGCGGCGGATCTGACTTTGCCGGCAAACAAAAGCCGGCTGTCGGCAAAGGAGTCCGGGGCGGCGCCCTGGAAGGAATAGATCGACTGCTTTTCGTCGCCGACCGCAAAGATGGTGCGGTGGACGGCGTCGCGTGCGCCGAGCCCGGCAAAGAACTCCTCCGCCAGCCGCTTGACTACCTCCCACTGGTCGGGACTGGTGTCCTGCGCCTCGTCGAGGAGGATGTGGTCGATGCCCTGGTCGAGCTTGTACTGCACCCATGGGCCGGCGTCGGGCCGCGCCAGTAGATGGACCGTGCGGGTGATCAGGTCGTTGAAGTCGAGGAAGCCGCGCGCGCGCTTCAATTGCTCGTAGCGGGCGATCAGCCAGTCGGCGATGGTCAGCGCCGCACGCGTGCCTTCCAGCATCCTGAACAAGGCCAGCCGGTCGGAGATTTCAAGAATGGCGTCGACCGCCGCCAGATATCGTTCGGCAAGATCGGGCAACCGGTGAAGCAATGCCCTTTTAAACGTCTTTGCCGGATCGTAAGGCTCGCCGTCGGCCCTCAGGAAAGCCTTGGAGAGCAAATTCAGGCGACGTACCGGATCCTCCTCGGCAAAGGCAAGGCGGGCGTATGGCAGCAGATTGTTCAGCACGATGCGCGCATCGGCGGCCTCGGCTGCCCGTGAAAAGGTGACGAGATAATCCGGCAGGAAGCCGGGCAGCGGCCAGACCGAGGCGGCTATACCTTCGGCCGTCTGGCCGGCGCGGAAATGGAACTCGTCGAACAGCGCCTGAAAACCATCGCCGCCGGCCGCGGCGATGAACGCACGCAAACCATCGCGCTTGCGCACGATCTCGGCCAGCAGTGCGTCGAGCCCATGCTCGCCGCCGCGCTCCAGCACGGTGGCGAAGGCCTCGGACAATGCCGCATCGCCTGCAACGCCGCCCGAAATCATGTCGCGGCGGGCGGCGGCAAACAGCGAAGCCTCCATTTGCGGATCGAGCATTTCGAAATGCGCAGGGATATTGGCTTCCAGCGGGAACTGATGCAGCACCGATTCGCAGAAGGCGTGGATGGTCTGGATCTTCAGCCCGCCCGGTGTTTCCAGCGCCCCGGCAAACAACCGCCGCGCCCGGCGCATGGTTTCGCGGTCGGGCTGGCGGCCGCCCAGCGCCTCTATCCGTGTCGAGAGCTCGGCATCGCCCAGGGCCGTCCATTGCGACAGCGTCGAAAACACCCGGTTCGACATGTTGGCGGCGGCGGCACGCGTATAGGTCAGGCACAGGATCTTGGACGGATCGGTGCCGCGCAGCAACAGCCGGATAACGCGCTGGGCGAGTACGTGGGTCTTGCCGGATCCGGCGTTGGCCGACACCCAGGCGGAATTGCGCGGATCGGACGCGCTTGCCTGGCTCGCGGCAGTGTCGCTTGGAATGGGGTAGGCCTTTTTCATGCCTCCCCTCCCTCGTCATCGGCGTCGCCGCCGGCGGACCATTCGTGCACGCGGGCGAGATGGTCGTAGTCGCCGTCGGTCTCGCCCTCGCGGAACGGCAGCGCCCGCGACAGATAGCCGGTCGCCGGGTCGGCGTAGTGGATCAGCAGTTTTTCCAGCCGCGCCCACGCTTCTTCGGCGAGATCGGCGGCGGTTCGCGGCTTGCGGTTGTATTCGAGGATGGATTCCTCGAACACTTCGCCATTCGGCCTCAGCCGCACGAAGGCCAGTTGCGACGGCTCGCATGCGCCAAGCTCCTTGAAAGCGCCGCGCCTGAGCAGCGCGCCCTCGAGTGCCAGTTGCGGCGCGAGCAGCGTGTGCGCCTGTGCTTTGGATGGCGAGGAGCCGGTCTTGTAATCGAGGATGTCGGCCATGCCGCCGGCCAGCAGATCGATGCGATCGGCATAGCCGGACAGGGTCACACTGGATCGGCCCACACCGGTCTTTTCGGCGCGTTCCTCGGCGTGCCGCCGTGCCACGGCTGCGGCCCGGCCGCGCTCCCATTCGATGATGCCGGCGGCAAGCTTTTCGAAGCGTGGCCACCACACCGCCTCGACATCGGCCGGCAGCGCCGCCTCGGCAAAGCAGGAGCGGCCTGCGGCGATGAGCCCGTCCAGCGCCTCCGGCGCGCGCGGGTCGGCCACCCTCGCCGAGAAGAGGTGCAGAATTGCGTGAAACAGCGTGCCACGCTCGGCAGCGCCCGGATCGCGAATGACCGGATCGAGCGGCATCAGGCCGAGTATCCTTCTGGCATAGACCGCATAGGGATCGCGGCGCAGCGTTTCGATCTCGGTGACCGAGAAGTGGTGCGGCCGCGCGGCGAGCGGCGGTTTCGGCTGCGGCCGCGGCGCAAAGTCCTGCTTTTCGCCGGCATCGAGCACACGCGCCCAGGCAAGCAGTTCGTCGCCGCGCCGGCGAAGTGCAGCAGCGTGGTCCTCGCCGACGAATGTAAGGATGCGCTGCAGCCAGCGCGAAGGTACCGACGGTGCATCGCCGGAGCGGCCGGAGCGAGCCAGCACCACTTTTTTGGCGCCCATGGCCATCTGGAAATCATGGGCGGCAAGGCCGATGCGCCGCTCGGGCGGTTCAAGATCGATGCCGGTCTTCATCAGCCGCGACATGAAGCGGTCGCTCTCCGGCTTGCGCGGCCACACGCCTTCGTTGAGGCCGCCGACGACCAGCGTGTCGACATCCTGAAGCCGCGCTTCCAGCACACCCCAGATGGCGATGTTCCTGTCGGTGCCCTGCGCCGGCTTGACCGTCTCGGGCGCGATCAGCGCCTCCATCACGTCAGGCCATTCGTCAGCCGCGAAGGAGAACGACACCGAGGCCGCGACCAGCCCGCGCAAGAGCTCGGCGAGCTTTTCGCCGGCATCGCCCGCATAGAGTTCGCTCGGGCTGCCGTCAGCGGCGCGGCCGAGACTTTCGAGCGCAACGACGCTGGCGCGCACAAGGGTGGCAAGATCGGCATTCTCGTCGCCGCGAAGAGCAACCAGCGGCGCCAGCGCGGCCGTTAGCCGGATCAGCAGGTCGCGCGCCTGTTCGATGCGCCTGACCGAAAGCCGCGGCCACCAGAAGGGTGGGCGGCGATTGCCGCTGCCGTCGAATTCGAGGAGCCGGGTGTCGAAGAGCTGCGGCAGCGACGCCACGTCCGGACGCCCTGTGCCACCGCGCAGCGCCACAAGTTCGACGATTTCGGCCGCATGGCGCACGCTTGCCCGCTCCAGGCCGAGGCCAAGCAGGGGATGCTTGAGCAGCGACAGTAGGGCGACGGGGTCGCCCGGGCGGAAGGCTGCCTGAAGCGCCAGCCTGAGCAGGCTGGCGGCTGGTGTGTTGATCAGCGGCGTGCCGCCGGAATCGTCGGCGGCAACGCCGAAGCGCAGCAGCTCGACTGAGACGCGCCCCGCCAGAGCGCGGTGGCCGGTGACGAGTGCGGCGCGCTGGCCGGGCCGTTCGACGGCCTGTTTGAGCGCGACGGCGATCGCCACGGCTTCGTCGCGTTCGCTGGCGGCTTCGAGAAGCGTCACATCGGCGAAGGCCTCGGCAATATCGCCGGCCCTAAAGCGGGCGCGCGTCTCGGCCCAGAGCTCGGTGGTCTCCGCCGGGCGCAGCGCTTCGCCGACAAGTGCGGCGCGCAGCGCAAGCGGTCGCGGCGCAACAGCAAGCTCCTCGACATCGGCGCGCGGCACGCCGATCTTGCCGATCAACTTTGCCAGGCCGTATTGCGGGTGGCCAAGCACGGCTGGGCGCGCGCCCGGTGTGGTGATCGCGGCAAAGGACGGCTCGTCCAACGCCCGGTCGAGCCCGGGCAGCACAACGGCGCCATTGGGCAGACCGGCGATCACGGCAAGCAGCTCGGCCGTGGCGGGAATGGAGCCGGTGGACCCGGCGGCGATCACCGGTCCGGCTGGCGGATTACGCTTCAGCCGCGCCGCCTCCAGCCTTATCAGGGCATTACGATGCGCGGCCGGATTGGAACGATGGCGTTCCTCGAGCAGGTTCGGCCAGTTCTCCGTCACGATGGTCAGGAAGTCGAGTGTCACCTGCCACCAACCTGCAAGATTGCCGGTTACAAGGTCGGCGAGCCTTGCCCAATCCGTGCCTTCGGTGTCGATCTCATCCATCAGGCGTGCAAGGTCGCGCGCCAGCCAGATGGCGTCGGCGGCGGAGGCCGGTATGACGATCTCCTCGTCGAACAATGCCGCGACATGTGCCGGCAGGCGGCGTTTCCACGCCCGCACCAACGGCGCAAGCAGCAGAAGACGCTCGACCACGGCGATCGGCGGCGCAAGGTCGATGGCGACCGAACCTCCTGCCTCGAAGGCGGCTTCATCCTCATCGAACTCACCAAGCGGGCGGATGACCGGCAGGATCGCCGAGCGGCTTCCCGAGCGCGAGAGAGCATCGACGAAGACGCCGCGAAGCGCCCGCGCCGCACGGCGCGTCGGCACATAGATGGTGAGATCGGCCAGCGCCAGCGCATCGCCGTCATAGGCGAAGCCGGGAACCAAGCGCCCCGCAAGCAGCGCCTCGGCCAGCGTCGGCAGGAACGGCGCTCCGGGCGGGATCGAGAAAACGCGGCGGGAGCCGCTCATTTCGCCTCGGTAAAAGCGCCGGGTGCCTCAGCAACAGCATCGGGCGACTCTGCAAGCGCGGCGGCGACGGCCGCTTCCGCAAGCGGAATGGCGTCGGGCGTGCCGACAGTAATCCAGTGGCCCTGCATTTTCATGCCGAACAGGCGGCCGGCGGCGATTGCCGCATCGAAATAGGCGTTGAGAGAGTGTGGACCGGCCGGCGCATCCTTGAAGATGCGCGGATGGACGATTGCGGCGCCGGCATAGATCAGGCCGGCCGGATCGTTGTTCGCACGCCGCAAGGCGCCGTCCGGCGCCACCAGGAAATCGGTGCCGCCGCTATGTCCGGTTGCCGACTGGAGATCCGCAAGCATCAGCAGAATGTCCATTGTCGCGCCCTCCCATGCAAGCGCAAGTCGCCTGAGATTGGAAACGCCGCTGTCGATCCAGAAGGTGTCGGCGTTGAGCACATAGAAGGGCGCCCCTAACCTGGGCAATGCCTTGACGATACCACCGGCGGAGTCAAGCAAGCCCCTACTCTCATCCGAGATGACGATTCTCGGCGCACTGCGGCGGGCTACATGGTCCACGATCTGTTGCGGGAGGTAATGGACGTTGACGACGGCCTTGGCGACGCCGGCTCCGGCTAGGCAGTCCAGCCCCCAGTCGAGCAATGTCTTGCCGGCGACCTTGACCAGCGGCTTCGGCATGGTGTCGGTGATCGGCCGCATGCGCTTGCCGAGCCCGGCGGCGAGCACCATGGCGGTCGTCGGCATCGGCTGCTCATCCGCCGCCTTCAGGCCCAAATCCTTAGCCGTCAAATCGAGCGTTCCTCCAGGAAGCCGTGGGCGATGTAGAAATCCTGCAGCCCGGCCAGCGCCGGATGCGCCAGTGCCCGGCGAAGATAGTCGCGGATGCGCGGCAGATGCTTCAGATAATAAGGCTTGCCGTCGCGTTTTTCGAGCCGCACGAAGATGCCGAGGATCTTGGAATTGCGCTGTGCGGCCATGATTGCATAGGTTTCGCGGAATTCGTTCTCATCGAAGGCACCGGCAGCACGTCGCGCGGCGATGTAGGCGGCGAGCGTGTGCTTTTCGATTTCAGGTGAGATGGTGACGCGCGCGTCCATGGCGAGCGAGGCGACGTCGTAGGCTGACGGACCGATCAGCGCATCCTGGACATCGACGACGCCGAGACGGTCGTGACCGAAACGGTCAGCGCGCCAGATCAGGTTGGGCGAATGAAAGTCGCGCAGCATCAGCGTGTATTCGCGCCCCTCGAGCCGATCGAGCACCGCACTCCATTCGCTGCGATAACCGGCGCGCAACGCCTCGCTTGGCGAAGCGCCTGATATCGCCGGGACATACCAGTCGACCAGCAATTCGGCCTCGATCATCATGGCGTCGCGGTCGAAAGGCGGCACCTCGTGGAAGACGCCGGGGCCGGCCTGCATGCGGGCCGGCCATGTTTTGCCGTGCATCATGGCAAGCAGTTCGGCCGCCGCCGCATAACGCGCGGCCACCGGCTGGCCGTGCTTGTCGAGGAAGCCTTGGGAACCGAGATGCTCCAGCAGAAGAAAACCCTGCTCGAGATCCTGGGCATGGATTTCCGGGACGCTGACGCCGCCGGCCCGCAAGGCCCGGTCGATGGCGACGAACGCCGAAACGGATTGCGCGGTGTGAGCGATCTCGGCATAGGGTTTGCCGTCGCGGACTGGCGGTCCGAGCACCAGCCTTGGCGAGTTCATCAGCACGCGCGGCGGAAATCCGGCGAGCGTGACGATCTCGTAGGAGCGAGCCGAGGCATCACCGATGAAATATCGTCGCTGCGCTTCGCCCCAACCGGCCTGCCCGAGAAAATCGCGCATTGCCAGCGATCGCGCCGCGCGCTCGAAGGCGGCGCCCTCTCCCGATAGTCTCGCCAGTCGGCCGTCGCCCTGCTGGAGAAGTTCGACCAGCACCGAGGTTTTCGGCAGATATGCCTCTGCCCGCTCCGGCCATTCGACCAGCGCGGCGCCTTGCGTCAGCGCCTCGTCGAAGCCCAGCTCGTCCAGCTCGGATGCCGTGCCCAAGCGGTAGAGATCGAAATGATGAACCGGCACACGCGTGTCGTAGCTCTGGACCAGCGTGAAGGTCGGGCTCGGCACGTCGAGCCCGGCATCGTCGGCCAGTGCCCTGATCAGCGCCCGTGCCAAGGTCGATTTGCCGGCGCCGAGATCGCCCTTGAGGGCGAGCACGTCGCCAATGCGCAACGACATGGCGAGATCCTCGCCGAACCTTGCCGTCGCAGCCTCGTCGGCGAGAAAACGCTCCAGCACCAATACCGCCATCGAACGCGCTACTCGGCCGCCGCGCGGATGCCGGACGGCGTGTCGGGAAAGGCGCAAACAACCGTGGTGCCCTTATCCCTGCCGGTCTCGATGCGGACGCTGCCGCCATGCAGTTCGACAAAGCTCTTGACGATCGACAGGCCGAGCCCGGCGCCACGGCGGCGGCCGCCATTGGTGCGCGGCTCGAAGCGCCGGAACACTGAGTCAAGCAGGTCCGGCGGCATGCCGGGGCCGTCATCGTGAACGGAAAATTCCACGCCGTCGGCAAGTTGGCGGCAGGCGAGCGTTATGGTGCTCGCCTCCGGCGCGTAATTGGCGGCATTGCTGAGCAGATTGAAGAGGATCTGGCGGACGCGGATCTCGTCGCCGTGGAAGGTTTTCGGCGCGGCCGCCGCGTCGATCCTGAGCTTGATTGCATGTTCCTCCAGCCGATCGGCGACCAGTTCGGCGGCAGCCGTAATGGTTCGATCGATGTGAACTTCGGAAATGTCGAGTTCCATGATGCCGGCATCCACCGTCGCCAGGTCGAGGATGTCGTTGACGATGGTGAGCAGGACCGAGGAGGACGAGCCGACATGCCCGATATATTCGCGTTGCTTCTGGTTCAGCGGACCAGTCGACGGCAGTGAAAGAAGCTCGGTAAAGCCGATGATGTTGGTGAGTGGCGAGCGCAGCTCATAGGAGACGTGCTGCACGAATTCGTTCTTGATCTGGTCGGACTTTTGCAGCGCCTCATTCTTGTCCTTCAGCGCCCGCTCGACATTGACGCTGTCGGTAACGTCGACGAAGGTCATCATCACCTGGCCGTTGGGCAAAGGGATGACGGCGTAGCGCAAAACGGTGCCGTTGTTCAATTCGGTTTGGCCGTGGCGGTCGCGGCGCTCGTCGTCGAAGCCGGTGATGGCGGCAACGAACCCGCCCCACGGACTGTCGACGGCACGGCGGTCGCAAAGGTCGCGGATCGTCGAGACATGGACGTTGGGTTTTGAGGCATCGGCATCCAGCCCCCACAATGCCGCGAACGCCGGGTTCGACAGTCTCAGCCTGCCGTCGGGGCCGAACACAGCGACGCCTTCGGCGAGGTTGTCGAGCGTCTCGCCCTGGACCCGGACGGCGGTCTGGTAGCGGCTTTCAAGGTCCATCTTCTCGGTCAGGTTCTCGAACACCCAGGTGACGCCGCCCTTGGGCTGCGGATTGGCGACGACGCGAATGGTCTTGCCGTCCGGCAGATGCCACCAATGCTCCTGCGATTCAACCGCGCGGTAAGCGCCGAGCAGGCTCTCTTTCCAGCGCCGCCATTCGGGCTGCTCGGCGATCTTGCCTTCGCTGCGCAGGCGGTCGAGCAGCAAGGCGTTGTCCGGCGCGCTGTGCAGGAAGCCGCTGTCGAGGCCCCATAGTTTCTGGAACGCCTGATTGAAAAACCGCAATTTCTCGTCGGTGTCGAAAATCGCCACGGCGGTGTTAAGCTGATCGAGCGTGTCGGCGTGGCTCTGCATGGTCCGCTCATATTCGGCGCGAATGGCCTCGATAGCGCTGATGTCGCAGGCAAGACCAGCCGAACCATCCGCTCCGGCAAAATCGGTCACGGCAAACATACGGCGGTCGCCCTCGATGACCGTGGAGAGTGTCTGTTCAAAGACCGCGCGCGACTTGTGCTGCGCAGCGATCGTGTCGCGCGCCTGGCCGCCGAGGAATTCCTTGCCATCGCGGACCGCCACTTCGGCATTCTCGGCCTCGACCGCTTCGGCATAGGCGCGGTTGACCCATTTCAGCCGCCCGTCGACAGTACGCAGCCATGACGGCATCTTGAGCGCATCCAGAAGACCGATCAGCGTCTCATGGTCGGCAGCTAAGCGCTGGTTCTCGATCTTCAGCCTGGCCTGGCTTCGCTGTGTCTCCGAAAGCGAGACGAAGCGAACCAGCACATGCGCCGCACTCTTGCGGCCGTGAACCTCGAGCGGCTGGCCGGCCTGCGATTCGATGACCAGATCGAACGGCTTTGCCTTGTCCCGCAGTGCCGCGACGGCATGTTCGAGTGCGGCCGCCGAACGCGGCATCAGCCAGCGGCCGAAAGCCAGGAAGGCCGCCCGGTCCTCCGGCGCGCCGCTCTCGATCGGCAATGTCCCGACAAGCTCGGGCTTCTTGTTCTCGGCCGCCCATACCACCACGCGCTGATCGCGGGAATGGAGCAGCGCCTCCGAGCGCTGCAGCGCGGCATTGACGTCGGCGATACGGGTCCTGAGCTCGGCATTTTCCGCCGCGGTGCGCGCCCGTTCGCGGATCAGAAAGATGGCCGACAGCAATGCCGCCCCCATGACGCCGACGAACATGGCGAGTTGCATGACCTCGACCGTGCTGACCGACAGCCCGGCCTTTTGCGCCACGCGGGTTTGGGCATGTGCAGTAAAGCCAAGCAGCGGACCAACCAGCGCGGAAGAAGCAAGCAGCACCCCGACACGGCTGCCGGCGCGCCATAGAAGGCTGCCGCCTCTGGCAGCGGAGCCCGTGATCGAATCGTTATGGCCGCCGGAAACGGCCTGTCCCGCGCAAGGCGGGTTATCCCCCGGCATGTCTTGGTCCTCTTCGCCGCCTGAATGCAAGACCGCCCTGATGCGTGCGCCCGGGCCTCGTCCCCGGACCGCGAATCAGCACCATAGCGCTTGCGCGAATCGGCGTGAAGAATCAATCAGCGCAAAAATAAAGCCGGGCGAAAAGTCAATCGCCCGGCTTCAATATCTAGTGGCAAGTTTCGCCGTGGTTAATAGCGGTAGTGTTCCGGCTTGAACGGTCCCTGCGGAGTGACGCCGATATAGGCGGCCTGTTCGCCGGACAGTTCGGTCAGGCGGGCACCGAGCTTGTCGAGATGCAGGCGCGCGACCTTTTCGTCGAGATGCTTCGGCAGGACATAGACCTGGTTCTCGTACTGACCGGGCTTGGTGTACAGCTCGATCTGGGCCAACACCTGATTGGTGAAGGACGCCGACATGACGAAGCTCGGATGGCCGGTGGCGTTGCCGAGGTTGAGCAGACGGCCTTCCGACAAAAGGATCATCCGCTTGCCGTCCGGGAAGGTGATCATGTCCACCTGAGGCTTGATGTTGGTCCACTTCAGGTTGCGCAGCGAGGCCACCTGGATCTCGTTGTCGAAGTGACCGATGTTGCCGACGATCACCATGTCCTTCATCAGGCGCATGTGGTCGAGGGTAACGACGTCCTTGTTGCCGGTGGTGGTGATGACGATGTCGGCCGTCGGCGCCGCGTCTTCGAGCGTGACGACCTCGAAACCGTCCATCGCCGCCTGCAGCGCGCAGATCGGATCGACCTCGGTGACCTTGACGCGGGCGCCGGCGCCCTTGAGCGAAGCCGACGAGCCCTTGCCGACGTCGCCATAGCCGCAGACAACCGCGACCTTGCCAGCCATCATCGTGTCGGTGCCGCGGCGAATGCCGTCGACAAGCGATTCCTTGCAGCCATATTTGTTGTCGAATTTCGACTTGGTGACGGAATCATTGACGTTGATCGCCGGGAACGGCAGCAGGCCTTTTTTCTGCAACTGATAGAGCCGGTTGACGCCGGTCGTCGTCTCTTCGGTGACGCCGCGGATCGCTTCCTTCTGCTTGGTGAAGAAGCCGGGCGATGCCTGCATGCGCTTCTTGATCTGGGCAAACAGGATCTCTTCCTCTTCGCTGCCCGGATTGGACAGCACATCCTCGCCGGCCTCGGCGCGGGCGCCGATCAGGATGTACATGGTGGCATCGCCACCGTCATCGAGGATCATGTTGGAGGTGCCGCCATCGGCCCACTGGAAGATCTTGTCGGTGTAGACCCAATAATCCTCCAGCGTCTCGCCCTTGACGGCAAACACCGGAATTCCGGCCTCGGCAATGGCCGCGGCAGCGTGGTCCTGGGTCGAGAAGATATTGCAGGAAGCCCAGCGGATGTCGGCGCCGAGCGCTTTCAGCGTTTCGATCAGCACCGCCGTCTGGATGGTCATGTGCAGCGAACCGGTGATGCGCGCGCCCTTGAGCGGCTTCTTGTCGCCGAATTCCTCGCGGCAGGCCATCAGGCCGGGCATTTCGGTTTCGGCGATCTCGATCTCCTTGCGGCCCCAGCCGGCAAGCGCGATGTCAGCGACCACATAGTCCTTGCTACCCGTCATGGCAGTGCTCCGATGCGAATTGATTGCGGGACGCGCCCGCCCCGAAGGCATTTCGGAGGGCGCGAGTTGCCGGCCTGACTAGCAGATCGGGAGTGGGACGACAATGGGATATAAAGAAATCTTTATCCGTGCATGTCTTCAGCGGCGGCGGCCATGAGAGCGCGCAGAAGGGGTGCTGTCCAAGGTGGCCGTCCCTCAGACCTCAGATCGGCAACACTTTCAAAGCCGGAAACAAAAACCCGCCTCGGCGGGCGGGTCTTCGGGGCCAATTGGCACTATAGCGAAATTAGTAGCATAGCTGCCGGCACAAAGCAAGAACAAAATACGCGACGGTCGCGCAAAAATGCGATTTCCTTCGCCGCCGCAAGGTTGCGCCCGAACATGCCGTAGCAGGTGCCGTCGGCGAAGCCGTCAGCACTCCTCGCCGAAACGGGAAGCAACCAGTTGCTCCAGCGCATCGATGACCTCTTCGGCCTCCGGGCCGGTGGCGGTGACGCGGATCGAATAACCGGGGCTCGCCGCCAGCATCATCAGGCCCATGATCGAGGTGCCGCCGACCTTGACGCCGTCCTTCTCGACCTGGACCGTGGCGTTGAAGCCGCTGGCGATTTGAACGAACTTGGCCGAGGCGCGCGCATGCAGGCCGCGCTGGTTGACGATTGGAAAGTCGCGAACGATCTTGTCCTTTTCCGGCAACAGCGCGCTCATTTGCTGCTCAGGAGTTGACTGGCGACATTGATGTATTTGCGGCCGGCAGCCTGCGCCTCATCCAGCGCGGCCGTCATGTTGTCGCCCTTGCGAACGCTGGACAGCTTGATCAGCATCGGCAGGTTCATGCCGGCAATGACCTCGATACGCCCGGATTCCATCACGGAAATGGCGAGGTTAGAGGGCGTGCCGCCGAACATGTCGGTCAAAACGATGACGCCTGATCCCGTATCGACGCGGCCGACTGCCTCGATAATGTCGCGGCGGCGCTGTTCCATATCGTCGTCGGCACCGATCGCCACGGTCTCGAAATTGTCTTGTGGCCCAACGACATGTTCCACGGCATTGCGGAACTCGGCGGCCAGTTGACCGTGCGTTACAAGCACGAGTCCGATCATTCTTTGGTGGCTCCCGTCATCGCCGCTTCACAGGCGCATTTTATGCTCGCCGACCGTTCCAGGTGGCGGGAGCGCTATCTTGTCGACGCAAGGCCCGTTGACAAGCCCAAAATTGCGCCGGCCCAAGCCAATTTGACGCATTGCAGCAAAAAATCGAAATCGGATCACAGGAAAGGCGCAATCGACAGGCGCGACATCACTGCCGGCAAGGCCGCCGCTACATTGCGCCCGGCAAGATCGATGCGCGGCACTGGTACGCCGACAACGAGTTCGCAGCAGTCTTCCTGGAAGCGGGCCATTTTGCCGGCTGGCACCAGCCGGATAATGAGGTCGATCACGCAGCTTGGCTCGAACCGTATCGGTTTGGGGCCGAATCCCGGCACCTCGACGAGGCCGGCTATGCTGGCTGGTGCGCGGCAGACCAGCCGCCCGTCGCAATCTGCAGCATAGAGCTGGTCATCGCCGATCAGCCGGGAAAACAGCCCACGCTGGCTGCAATGATCGATCAGGGCGAGCGCCAGCGTCGTCTTGCCCAAACCGGACGGTCCGGTGATGAGAATGCCGCGATCACCTATCAGGATCGCGGTGCCGTGAATGTTTTCAGGCTGCACAATAGGACCAGGCGTGATTGGAATTCATCCGTCAGCCTTCCGCCGGCAGCGTCACCACGAAGCGCGCGCCCTTGATCTCGCCAGGCTTGGTGCCCGGGATGTTCTCGGCGCTCAGCGTGCCGCCATGGGCTTCAACGATCTGCCTGGATATCGACAGGCCAAGGCCCGAGTTCTGACCGAACGCCTCGCCGGCCGGCCGATCGGTATAGAACCGCTCGAAAATGCGGTCGATGTTATCGGCACGGATACCGGGTCCATTGTCGTCGATGGTGACGATGTTGAACTTGCCGGCGCGCGCCAGCGATATGGTGATGTGGCCACGTTCCTCGGGAACGAACGAGCGGGCATTCTCGATCAGGTTGGTGATCACCTGGCCGATCCTCAGATCATGACCGACGACGAAGTAGCCTTTCACGCCCTGCGGCAGTTTGGCGACCTTGAATTCGATCTCGACCGCCTTCTTGTTGCGCGTGGCCTCGCGCGAGACGGCGACCAGATCGGTGATGAACTTCTTGAGGTCGACGGTTCCTGCATCTTCCCGCGCCAGCTCGGCATCGAGACGGGAGGCATCGGAAATATCGGTGATGAGACGGTCAAGCCGCCTCACATCGTGCTGGATGATATCCATCAGCCGGCTGCGCGAATTGTCGTTCCTGGCCAGCGGCAATGTCTCCACCGCGCTGCGCAGCGAGGTAAGCGGGTTCTTCAACTCGTGCGAGACATCCGCGGCAAAACTTTCGATCGCCTCGATGCGGGCGTAGAGCGCATTGGTCATGTCGCGCACGGCGATCGACAGATTGCCGATCTCGTCCTGGCGGTCGGAGAAGTCGGGGATTTCCTCGCGGTTCTTGACGCCGCGGCGAACCCTGACCGCCGCCGCGGAAAGCCGGCGCAGCGGGTTGGCGATGGTGGAGGCCAGCAGCATCGACAGGATGGCGGTAACCAGGGCGGCAATGCCGAATACGCGCAGGATCGCCTTGCGCTCGGCCGCGACGATCTTGTCGATGTCGCCGCCTTCGGTCGACAGCATCAACACGCCGAGAACGGCACGGAAGCGCTGGATCGGTACCGCCACTGAAACGATCTGCTCGCCCTGCTCCGAGATCCGCACGATCGTCGACGGGCTGCCGGTAAGCGCCTTGACCACTTCCGGAAACGCGGCGCCGTTGCCACCTGGCTGCTCGCGATAGACAGGCAGCTGCTTGTTGCGGAAGAAATCGAAGACGAATTTCTGGATGCGCTCCAGAAGGTCTGGCTGTTCCTCTTCGACCGGCGGCAAATCGTAGCGAAGGATCTGGCCGCGCGAATAGAGATGGCGGGAATCGAGCAGCAGGTTGGCGTCGCGGTCGTAAATGCGGGCGCGTGTGCGCGTCGGCGAGATCAACCGCCTGAGCACCGGCGCCACGCGTTCCGGATTGATCGGGAAATCGAGGTTGTCGAGCTGATCGGAGCCCGGGCCGAGGCTTTCGCCGGCCTGCAACTCGAGCAGCTTCTCCGGATCGATGCTGATCGAATCGGTCTCGACCGTCGCCGAGGCGGCGATCGCGCCGGCGATGATCTCGCCTTGAGTCATCAGGCTCTCGACACGGGCGTCGATCAGCCCGTCGCGAAAGGTATTGAGATAGAGAATGCCGGTGACCAGGACGGCAAGGCCGGCAAGGTTGAGAAAGAGGATACGCCGCGTCAGGCTGGAAAAGATGTGATGGCCGAGAAACCGGCGCATCGGCACCGTAATTTTCGACACGAAGGCGGGCAGAATCCGCGGCGGGCGCCTGGCGGCGCCCGACCGTCTCACTCGCTCTACTTGCACTGCCATCGAATAGCAGCTCCCGCTCGACTCAAGCTTCGCGGAACCGATATCCGACTCCGTAAAGGGTTTCGATCATTTCGAAGTCATCATCAACGGCCTTGAACTTTTTGCGCAGCCGCTTGATGTGACTGTCGATGGTGCGGTCATCGACATAGACCTGCTCATCATAAGCCGAATCCATCAGCGCATCACGGCTTTTTACGACCCCCGGACGCTGTGCCAGCGAATGCAGGATGAGGAACTCGGTGACGGTAAGCGTCACCGGCTCGCCCTTCCAGGTGCAGGTGTGGCGCTCCTGGTCCATGACAAGCTGGCCGCGCTCAAGCGACCGGGCCTGCTGGTTGGGCGCCTTGGCCGCCGCCTCGCGGGTGCTGGCGCGGCGCAGCACGGCGCGGACGCGCTCCACCAGAAGACGCTGCGAGAAGGGTTTGCGGATGAAGTCGTCGGCGCCCATCTTGAGGCCGAACAGTTCATCGATCTCATCGTCCTTGGAGGTCAGGAAGATTACTGGCAGGTCGGATTTCTGACGCATCCGGCGCAGCAACTCCATGCCGTCCATGCGCGGCATCTTGATGTCAAGGATGGCGAGGTTCGGCGGGCGCGCCGCCAGTCCCTCCAGCGCCGATGCCCCATCCGTGTAGGTTTCGACCCGATAACCCTCGGATTCGAGGGCGATCGAAACCGAAGTCAGAATGTTGCGATCGTCGTCGACAAGCGCGATTGTTGCCATTTCAAGCGGCTCCCTCATGAGCTGTCCCTTCTTTCGTCGAGAAGGGGCTTTTGCAGGACAAATTAGGTACAAAATGTGGCACAGGCTGTATCCGCTGTCACGCGCGGCATGTCGACGGCTACAATTGTACCTCGATATGGATTGGACGAATGAACATCGCCAATCCTTTGGGCAACCATCAGTGTTTTTGCACATATAAACGATTTAAACAACTTTCAAAATATTTAAATCGATTAATGATTTGATATCATTCGCCTTTTCTGGTTTTGACGTTTTTAGCTCCTGCAATGGGGGTTCCGGAATTCGCCGGTAAAGACGCGGTAAATCGAAGAAGGGACACCCATGTCGGAAGCCGGCAAACGCAATCCTGCATGTGCAATCGATCGCATCGGCCTGAGAACCACGGGCGTGGTGCGCTATAATTTCGGCGCGGCCGCGCTCTACGAGGAGGCAATCCGCCGTGGCGAGGCCCGACTCACCGCGCATGGCGCGCTTGCCGCCGAGACCGGGCAGCACACCGGCCGCTCGCCCAGGGACAAATTCGTGGTGCGCGACGAAAGCACCGCGCCGCATATATGGTGGGACAACAACAAAGCGATTTCGCCGATCCAGTTCGATACGCTGCTTGCCGATTTTCGCGCCCACGCGGCTGGAAAGGACCTTTATGTGCAGGACCTGGTCGGCGGCGCCGACGAGGAACTGAAGCTGCCGACCAGGGTGATCACGGAGCTTGCCTGGCACTCCTTGTTCATCCGCAATCTGCTCATCCGACCGGCCGCCGCCGAACTCGAGCATTTCATGCCCGATTTGACGATCATCGACCTGCCGTCGTTCCGCGCCGATCCCGCCCGCCACGGCACGCGCGGCGAAACGGTGATTGCCGTCGATCTTTCGCACATGATCGTGTTGATCGGCGGTACCTCGTATGCCGGCGAGATGAAGAAGTCGGTGTTCACCGTGCTCAACTATCTGCTGCCGGCAAAAGGTGTGATGCCGATGCACTGCTCGGCCAATGAAGGGCCCGTCGGCGACGCGGCCGTTTTCTTCGGCCTTTCCGGGACCGGCAAGACGACGTTGTCGGCCGACCCGTCGCGCACGCTGGTCGGCGACGACGAGCATGGCTGGGGACCGCACGGCATCTTCAATTTCGAGGGCGGCTGCTATGCCAAGACGATCAAGCTTTCGGCCGAAGCCGAGCCGGAGATCTTCGCCACCACCCAGCGCTTCGGCACGGTGCTGGAGAATGTGGCGCTCGACGCAGGCCGCGTGCCGGATTTCGACGATGGCGGGCTGACCGAAAACACACGCTGCGCCTATCCGCTCCACTTCATCCCCAACGCCAGCAAGACGGGGCGCGCCAGCCACCCGAAGAACATCATCATGCTGACCGCCGACGCATTCGGTGTGATGCCGCCGATCGCGCGGCTGACCCCGGCGCAGGCCATGTACCATTTCCTCTCCGGCTATACCGCCAAGGTGGCGGGGACCGAGAAGGGCGTTACGGAACCCGAAGCGACATTTTCGACATGCTTCGGCGCACCGTTCATGCCGCGGCATCCGTCGGAATACGGCAATCTGCTGCGCGAGCTCATCGCCCGCCACGGCGTCGATTGCTGGCTGGTCAACACCGGCTGGACCGGCGGCGCCTACGGCACCGGCAAGCGAATGCCGATCAAAGCAACGCGGGCGCTGCTTGCGGCGGCGCTCGACGGCTCGCTGAAAGCGGCCGACTTCCGCACCGACGCCAATTTCGGTTTCGACGTACCGGTGACGGTTGCCGGCGTCGACCGCGCCATTCTCGACCCTAGATCGACTTGGATCGACAAGCCCGCCTACGACCGGCAGGCGGCAAGGCTGGTCGGCATGTTCGTCGACAATTTCGAAAAGTTCGAAGCCCATGTCGACGCCACCGTGCTCGGCGCCGCACCACGCATGCAGGTAGCGGCTGAATAGCCGTCGCCCCTGGTGATGCTTCAAGGCCCGGCTTCGATCGGGCCTTTTCTTTTTTCGCCTGCCGCGCCATGAGTGCGGCATGAACGCCGACGACAAGATCATCATTACCGACGATGCGGTGATTAATCCGGGCGACCTGCACGAGGACTTCATCCGTTCGTCCGGCCCGGGCGGCCAGAACGTCAACAAGGTGGCGACGGCAGTGCAATTGCGCTTCGATGCCGCCAATGCGGCTGGCCTGTCGGAGCGGGTGCGCGAACGGACCATCAAGCTTGCCGGCCAGCGCGCCACCAAGGACGGCGTCATCGTCATTGAAGCCGGACGCTTCCGCACCCAGGAGCAGAACCGGGCGGACGCCCGGGCGCGGCTGACGGCACTGGTCGCCAAGGCCGCCGAACCACCACCACCGCCGCGCAAGAAGACCAGGCCGTCCAAAGGCGCGGTCGAAAGACGGCTCAAGAGCAAGGCCGGGCGCGGCTCGATCAAGAAACTGCGCGGCCGGGTCGGGGATGAGTGACAGCCGAAGCGGCTTCGGATCTCAGATCGCCGGTTAAAGCGCGCAGCCACCGTCGGAGGCGGCTTTCGGGTCGCCGTTTTCATTTGACGGTGGCATTCTGATTTCTCCAGACCAACGGATTAAGCGACGCGATGCTCGTACTGCCCAAAGGCGTCCGCCATATGCCCGGCTACCTGTCGCGCGCCATGCAGGAAGTGCTGGTTGAAGATATCAGGCAGATCGTGCAGAACGCGCCGCTGTTCGTGCCGGCGATGCCGCGTACCGGCAAGGAGATGAGCGTGCGCATGACCAATTGCGGTCCGCTGGGCTGGGTCACCGACAAGGAGCACGGCTATCGCTACCAGCCGACCCATCCGGTGACCGGAAGGCCTTGGCCGCCGATCCCGGAGATGCTGCTCGAACTGTGGCGGGATGTATCTGCCTATGCGCACCTGCCGGAAGCCTGCCTGGTCAATTTCTATTCGCAGGATGCCAAGATGGGTCTTCACCAGGACCGCGACGAGAGCGATTTCTCCGCGCCTGTCGTCTCGGTGTCGCTCGGCGACGATTGCCTGTTCCGGGTCGGCCAGACGACGCGCGACGGCGCCACCAAATCGTTCAGGCTGAGGAGCGGCGACGTCGTCGTGCTTGGCGGCGAAGGGCGGCTCTGCTTTCACGGCGTCGACCGTATCTACCCGTCGACCTCGGCATTGCTCAGGAGTGGCGGCCGCATCAATCTGACGCTGCGACGGGTGACGATGCCGAAATAGGCTGTTCGGGTGGCCGGCGGCCCGGGCGGACATAATCGTCGCGCAGATAGATGCGCTCGGTCTCGTCCTCGATAAGAATGCGGTAGTGCGCCAGGATGGCGTCAAAGCCAAAACGCTCCATCAATTGGCTTGTCCACATCGTGTTGTTTTTCTTGAAGACGACGATATCCGGGCGCAGACGCACGAACTCTTCGCGTTTGCTTTCGACGTAGCGCGCCATGATGGCTTGGTAACGCATGGCTTCGGCGGTGTCACCCGAGAGAGATGCCTGCCGGGACAGGGAAAGTGCGAACGCTCCAAGCCAATCGCTGACGTGGGTCGAAACGAACTGCCCATCGATCATACGGTTCAACGGATGTCCCGAGGAAATATCCGAACTGACCAACGCTACGGTCGGCCGATCGGTGGCGGCGCGAATTGCAGCAACCAGCGCCGGCCCTGGTTTCTGGGTGCTCCAGTACGGCAAGAAAGCGATTGCCACCGCCGCCAATGCCCAAGCTCGCGAAGGAGCCGTCACGAACGTCAACAGCTTCGACGGCTGCTGCACGATCCTGGGCAGTGCCAACAGGCAGAAAATGGCTGCCGCGGCGCAAAAGATCGCGGGATAGGCATGATAAGACCAGCCTTTGGCTTGGTAGAACAGGGGAAACATGCCGGCGATCGATGCCGCCAACGCTACCGCCGCCAGCTCTGGAAACCGCCTGGCCGGCCACAGCCAACAGATCAGGAAGACAAGGAAACACCACGAGAAACCGTAGCCGATCACAATCGGCCAAAAGATGCCGATCTTTGCATAAACGTCCGCCAAGAGGGGATAGATGTCGCGCACAAATTCCGGATGGATCAGCGTGACCGTGCTGAGATAGACAACGCAGATGCCGCCAATGACCCAGTGTTCCAGGGCGAAGATCGATTTCAGACTGCGCCGGCGCACTGCAACGACCAGCGCCGGCGCCAACACCATGATCGCATAGTAGGGCTTGACCAGCAGCAGAATGCTGCCCGACAGGCCGGCGAGTACGGCGAGCCCGGGGTCTGGTTGGGCAGCTGCATCTCTGCGCGCGCGCCAGGCATGAAGCGCAAGCAGCGGCATGAAAAGTGCCATGCCGATATGCTCCCGCTCACTGAAGGCATTTCCGGGGAAGACCACCAACATTGCGCAAAACGCTGGCCCCAGTGCAAACAATGATGCAGTTTCGGTGAAACCCGCACGCTTGACGATCACGCCCGAGAGCGAAAGTCCGATAAGCACGGCAAGGTATGTCCAGGCCTCAACCAGGATTTCCGGGGCGGTGCCCAGCAATCTGGCCGCAGCCACTGGCGGCAGATAGAGCCAGACGCTGAATGGGGGATTGGTCTCGTAGATTTGCGAGTAAAGCCGCTCACCGGACAGCATACGCTCGCAGACAGTGATCAGCCAGCTAGTGTCGGGAACAGTCCCCCAACGTCGCTGCCAGAAGATCGAGAAGACGGTGACTGCGGCAATGGCCAGGACATTGCGGCTAGGAAGCAGCGACGCCGCAATATCCCGGTCGCGCCAGCGGCTCAAGCCGCCAATGTCGTTCGAGACGCTCATGCTGTTGCACCGAGGCTCTCGAGATCGAGCCATATGTCGTCCAGTGGAGCGATTGGATCCAGCCGTGTCATGGGTTTCCGGGGGCTCCTGCTCAATCGGTTTGGAGCGGCGCAGGCGCCGTGTAACGCACATAGACAGTGATTTCCGGCTCGGCGTGCAGCTGACGATAGTCGGCCAAGGCGACCTGGATCCGCTTGTCCTGCAGCATCAGGGCAGTCCACGCCGGCGAGCCTGACAGCACGATATCGGGCTTCTTCGCTGATATCTCGGCGGCGTTTTCGCCGATCACCCGATCGCGGATGCTTTCAAGTTCCGGTCTCCGTTCGAGATCGCCGGTGACGCGGGCGAGCGTGTCCGCGTTGGAGACCGCCCAGGCGCTCGGATGGCGTGATATGAACCTGCCGCCGACCAGCCTGGCGAGGGGATGGGCAACCTGCATCTGGTCGGCAATCGACATGATGGTCGGGGTTTCGACCGTTGCGCGGATCGCGGCGACAGACCGGGCGATCGGGCCGTTATCCGTCGTCAGCGCCGCGTACTGTGCCCTGACCGCTATTTGCAGCACCAGCACGCAGCCGAAGATCAGGGCGGCCTTGCGAACGAAGCCTGCACTGCCGAATGTGCCGAACCGCACAAGCTGGATGCCAAATGCAAGTGTCGCAACAACGACCATCGGCAGCGCGTGATTGGGCCAACCCTTGCCCATGACAATGAAGGCCGGAATGAACCCCAGGGCGGTCAGGAGCGGAATCCTGACGTCCCAGTTCGTCTTTCTCAGGCCGCCGGCCGCAAGCACGGTGGCGGCGGCCAGAAGCAGCACCACTTTCGGCCAGTTTGCCAGCATATCGGCGGCAGAGGCCCTCAACGGAAGATAGACCTCCCTGACCAAGGGCAGGACGTCGCTGACGTAAGCGCGGTCGAAGAGCGCGATGGACGCTATATAGGCGGCCACGATCGCAGCGCCCACCAGGTTCTCTGCGACGAAGACCGGTCTCAGCGACCGCCTTTCAAGCGCAAGACAGAGCGACGGCAACATGAAGGCCAGCACAAAATAGGGCGGCTTGACCATGACCACGACCGCCGCGCCGAAACCCGCGACCATGTGCTCCAGGCGCGAGCCCGCGCTGAAATCCAGGTTCCGCTGACGTGTGCATTGCAACGCCACCCAAGGCAGAATGGCAATCAATGCGAAGTGCTCGCGTTGGCCGAATTGATCCGGCATGAAACACAGGATCAAAAACAGGGCCGCCGCTGCCGCCCACAGCGCATGGGGCTGCCGGTAGACCGGTTCATCGCGCGCGAGAATACGGACGGAACCGAAAAGACTGGCCAGGCTCAGGCAAACGACGCCAAGCGTCAGCCAGAATTCCGCACGTATGCCGGTGAGCTTTTCCAGGAGCATGAATGGCATGTAGAGCCAGATCGAGAAAGGTGGGTTCGTCTCCACGATGTCCGTGTTGAGCCGCTCTCCGCCAAGCAGGCGGTCGCAGACGACCAGAAGCCATGACACGTCGACATTGGTCGGGATTGCAACGGTGGATAGCCAGACGGCGTATGTGACGACCAGGCAGGCCAGCAGCAACGGAGCACCCGCTACGCCCGCAAAGGGCGAGAAGCGGTTGGCGCCGGGCAGCAGTTCATTGAGGGGTCGCGCGCTAGAGACCACGAAACACCCAGCGCCCGAGGACGACATAGTTGATGACCGGCACGGCAATGCAGGTAAGCAGGATCGGGACTGCGGCGGGGATGCCGAGCATCTGGGTCAAAAGCGCCGGCAGGGCGATCGCGACGGCGAGGCCGGAAGCGGTGAGCAGGAGGAAGCGGGGCAGTTCCATCGCGTGGCTGCCGCCCGAGGTGAAGGTGAAATATTTATGCCCGGTGTAGGAGAACAGCGCGGCGACGGCGTAGGCCGCAAACGATGTGAGCGCCGCCGGCAGGGCCGCCGTTGCCTGTCCACGCGACAGCAGGAAAGCGCAAACGGCGTAGATCAGCGTCGACGCAATGCCAATCAGCGCAAAGCGCGATAGTCGACGATACGAGCCGGTGCCCATAACGCGGTCAAGCTGCCAATTTCTCGTCGAGGCGAGCGGTTTCGACGGCGCTGTCCCTGCGGAACACCGCCAGCAGCGAAACGCCGAAGGGCAGGTTTGCATTTGGTATGATGCGGCCTTCCGCCGAAAACACTGCCTTCATCGCCGCATTCAGTGGTTTCGGCGGCGTGGCATGACCGGCTGGCAAGGCCGGCCTGCGCAACCTGTCCACCAGTCGTGCCAGCGCCGCTACCGGGAAGAGCGCGGCATTTGTGTAGCTCAGCCGGTCGATCGCGAAACCAGCCTTTTCAATTCGTTCACGCAGCAGATTGCGTGAATAGCGCCGCATGTGATGCAGCCCAACATCATGCGTGCTCCACAACCATTGGTGTGCTGGCACCGTGAGGACGACGCCGCCGCCCGGCTTCAGCATCTGGCGGATCGCGGCAAGCGACGCCTCGTCTTCGGCGACATGCTCCAGCACGTCGAACAGGCAGACGAGGTCGCAGCTTTGCGGCGCGACAGGAATGTTGTCCGGCAGATGGCCGGCGAGGAAGTCGCGGCCGGTCTTTTCCCAGGCAATCCTGCGCGCGAGATCGCTCATCTCGACTGCCGTCACTGCGCCGAACTGCTCCAGCATCCGGATGTTGCCGCCGGTGCCGGCGCCGATCTCTACGATGCGCGCGTTTTCAGGCAGGCCGATGCTGCGAATGACCGCCTCGGCGATGGCGCGACGCCCGCAGAACCACCAATGCTCGTCTTCGGTGGCGGCCATCTGTCGGTAAGCGTCGATCTCCATCAGCTCATTCCCTCATATTTGCGGCGCACGATATAGATCGGACGCTGCTTGATCTCGGCGTAGACCCTGCCGAGGTATTGTCCGATGATGCCGATGCCGAGTAACTGGATGCCGCCAAGGAAAAGAACACTGACCAGCAGGGAGGCGTAGCCGGGCACATCAACGCCAAAGATCATTGTCTTGGCGACGATCAGCAGGCCGTAGAGGAACGACAGCGCGGAAATCGTCGCGCCGACATAGGTCCAGATTTCAAGCGGAGCGGTGGAGAAGCTGGTGATGCCTTCGAGCGCGAAGTTCCACAGCTTCCAGCCGGAGAATTTCGACTGGCCGGCGATGCGCTGATCGCGGACATATTCGACGCTTGCGGTACGGAACCCGACCCAGGCGAACAGGCCCTTCATGAAACGACGGCGTTCGGGCAAAGACCGCAGCGCCTGGATGACCTGGCGGTCGATCAAACGGAAGTCGCCGACATCGTGCGGGATCTTCTGCTGCGCGATCCAGTTGTGAACGCGGTAGAACATCGAGGCGGAGCGCTGCTTGAGAAAGCTGTCGCTCGACCGATTGGCTCGCTTGGCCAGAACAACCTCAAAACCCTCGCGCCACTTTTCCACAAGCAGCGGAATGACATGCGGCGGATCCTGCATATCGACATCCATCGGGATCGCTGCATCGGCATCGCAGCTGTCGAGCCCCGCGGTCATCGCGGCTTCCTTGCCGAAATTGCGTGAAAGGTCGATTACGTGGATGCGTGGATCGGTTTGTTGGGCTTCGATCAGCTTTTCGAGCGTCGTATCGCTGCTGCCGTCGTTGACGAAGATGAACTCGAGGGCAACGCCTTTGTCCTTCAGCGGCGCGGTGCTTTCGCATACCGCCTTCAGGAATGGAGCAATTGCGCCTTCCTCATTGTGGACAGGCACGATCAGGGCAATCGTTGCGCCGCCGCTGCCCGGACGTGCGATGCGGTCAGCTGCCGGCCGATCGATGTTTAGGAATGGCGCATTCATTTGTTTGCCGAGCCCGCAGATCAGGCCCGACAATAGAAAGACTGGGTTAAGATGACTTTAAGGAATGTCCCGGGATTTCACAGTTTCCTGAGCGCCACTTCCTCGACCAGATGGTTGGCGCCCTTGCGCAGGATGAGATCGGCTCGGGCGCGGGTCGGCAATATATTCTCGCGCAGATTCTTAAGGTTGATGTTGGTCCACAGACCCTCGGCGATGGCGCGGGCCGCATCCTCGGAAAGTTGCGAATAGCGGTGAAAGAAGGAGGCCGGGTCGCGGAAGGCGGTTTCGCGCAACCGCATGAAGCGGGCGATATACCAGTGATGGATCAGCGCCTCCTCGGCATCGATGTAGATGGCAAAGTCGAAGAAATCCGACAGGAAAGGCACGATCTTGCCGTCCTTCGGCAGCTTGCCCGGCTGCAGGACATTAATGCCTTCGAAGATCAGGATGTCGGGCCGGTCGATGGTCTGGAACGCGCCCGGAATGACGTCATAGGTCAGGTGCGAATAGACCGGCGCGCGGACGTTGCGCTGCGCCGATTTGATGCCGGACAGGAAGCGCAGCAGCGCGCCGACGTCGTAGCTGTCCGGAAAGCCCTTGCGCTCCATCAGGTTGTTGCGGCGCAGGACTTCGTTCGGCAGCAGGAAACCATCGGTGGTGACCAGGTCGACCTTGGGACTCGACGGCCAGCGCGCCAGCAGCTCCTTCAGCACGCGCGCCGTGGTCGATTTGCCGACCGCGACGGAACCGGCAATGCCGATGATGAACGGTGTCTTGGCCGCGTCCAGCGCGTTGAAGAAGGCCTGGCGCTGCCTGAACAGGAGTTGACTGGCTTCGACATGAGCCGACAACAGCCGCGACATCGAAAGATAGATGCGCTCGACCTCGTGGAGATCGACCGGATCGTTCAGCGACCGCAGACGACGGACCTCGTCCTCGGTGAGCGTCATCGGCGTATCGGCGCGGAACCGCGACCATTGCTCGGCCGAGAAGAAACGATAGGGTGAATACTTCTCGGTAGGAGCGAGCTGGTCCATCGAGTTCCTCCGCAGCGATCAGCCCCGGTCCAGCCGAGACGCCTTTTCGGCGATGCCCGAACGACCGGTGCGGCGTTCAAGCTCGTTGAGCACATCGCTCAGCGGAATGCCCGCTACGCCAAGAACGACAAGCCAATGATAGATGAGATCGGCGCTTTCCGAAACAAGCGCGTCCCGGTCGGCGCTGACGGCTGCGATCACCGTTTCGACTGCCTCTTCGCCGAGTTTCTGCGCTGCCTTGCTCATGCCACGCTGAAAGAGCTTGGCCGTCCACGAATCCGGATCGCCGGAACGTGCGCGTTCGCCAATAATCTTCTCCAGATCGGAGAGCGAGAACTCGGTCATGACGGCGTTTACAGCCTCTTCTTAGCCGGAAAGGCTCTAGGACCGATTACCCGGCGAGTCCAGCCGCATCGGCAGTCCGGCCTGAGCCATGTGCAGCTTGGCTTCGGCGATGCTGTAGGTGCCGAAATGGAAGATCGACGCCGCCAGCACCGCGCCGGCATGGCCGTCGCGAATGCCTTCGACAAGGTGGTCGAGCGTGCCGACGCCACCGGAAGCGATGACCGGCACGCGTACGGCATCGGCGACCGCGCGGGTAAGGGCTATATCATAGCCGGCCTTGGTGCCGTCGCGGTCCATCGATGTTAGCAGGATCTCGCCGGCGCCGAGGTCGACCACTCGCCGAGCGAACTCGACGGCGTCGATGCCGGTCTTCTCGCGGCCGCCATGGGTGAATATCTCCCAGCGATCAGCCTCGCTCGCAGCGGACACTTTCTTGGCATCGATGGCGACGACGATGCACTGGTTGCCGAATTTGTCGGCAGCCTCGGCGACAAAATTTGGGGTCTTCACCGCCGCCGTGTTGATCGACACCTTGTCGGCGCCGGCCAGTAGCAGCTTCCTGATGTCGGCGACCTGACGGACGCCACCGCCAACGGTCAGCGGCATGAAACATTGTTCGGCGGTGCGGGCGATGACATCGAAAATGGTCTCGCGGTTTTCCGACGAGGCGGTGATGTCGAGAAAGCAGAGCTCGTCGGCGCCGGCCGCGTCATAGGCTTTTGCCGCTTCGACGGGATCGCCGGCATCGACCAGGTCGACGAAATTGACGCCCTTGACGACACGGCCGTTCTTGACGTCGAGACAGGGGATGACGCGGGCTTTCAGCATCAGATCCTCTCGATCGCCGCAAGAAAGTCGACAAGCAGCTGGCCGACGACGGGCGGAACTTCGGACTGGGAATCAAAGGCCGGGTCGTAGGCCGAGAGCGTCACGCCGACGATTGGGATTGACCTGGCCAGTCCGCAGGCAAGCTGCCGCAGCTGTTCCGGACTCGGGCCGCCCGGGTGCGCGTAGCGGTTCACCTGCAGCACATCCGGATCGAGGACATCCAGGTCGAGATGCAGATGCGCCCGCACAGTCCCTGTCGCCGTGAGCTTTCCGATCATATCGAGTGCACCGGCACATTCGGTGCGCACGATCGGCAAAGTTTCCAGCAGTCGCTTTTCGTCGGGATCGAGGTCGCGGGCATCGACCAGCATGCAGCGCGCCGGGTCTATCGGCCGGAACCCCGGAATTGCTGCCGCCATCGGATGCCAGCAGAGCCCGAGCGTCGCCGCCAGCGCCATGCCGTCGAGAAAGCCGTAGGCCGACGTCTCCGGCGTGTTGAGATCGCCATGCTGGTCGATCCAGATGATCGAATCCGCAGCTTCGCCGGCAACCGCACCGGCGGCGGTCAGGCAATTTCCAGCAAGGATAATGGGGAAGCGTCCTCCATCGCGGGCGAGGTTAACCTTGGTCGCGACGGCGTTGCAGACGGCGAAGCCGGTTGCAATTTCGCGCCCCTGCTCGTCTCCGACCTTGCCGATATCTTCGACGGCGACGTCATGGCCAGCCACGGTCAGGGCTTCGACCAGCCCACCGCCGACGATGGCGTCCGGCCCCTGGCCGCACCCTTCGTGATAGTGCCCGCTGTCGTAGGGAGCAACGATAATCGAGACCTTCACGTTTCACACCCTGCCATCGGTTTGCCACGCAGGATCGCCAATGCCTCGGCCGGGTCGATGCGGCCGTCGTAGAGGGCGCGGCCGGAGATCGCGCCTTCGAGCTTGCGGGCATCGGGCATGGTCATGCGCACGATGTCGGCGATCGAGGCGAGCCCGCCCGAGGCGATAACCGGGATCGACACCGCGTCGGCGAGATCGATGGTGGCGTCCCAGTTGATGCCAGTCAGCACACCGTCGCGGTCGATATCGGTGTAGATGATGGCGGCGACGCCGGCACCTTCGAATTTCCTCGCCAGTTCAATGACGCCGAGGCTCGAGGCCTCAGCCCAGCCTTCGACCGCGACCTTACCGCCCTTGGCGTCGATGCCGACAGCGATCTTGCCCGGGAATGCCTTGCAGGCCTGCCTGACCAGATCCGGATCGCGGACCGCCACGGTGCCAAGAATGACGCGGGCCAGCCCACGGTCGAGCCAGTCCTCGATCTGCGCCAGCGTGCGGATGCCGCCGCCGAGCTGCACCGGATTGCTCGTCGCCTTCAGGATGGCGCCGACCGCGGCACTGTTGACGCTCTGGCCCTTGAAGGCGCCGTTGAGGTCGACGACGTGCAACCATTCGAAGCCCTGCTCTTCGAAGACGCGCGCCTGAGCGGCGGGATCGTCATTGTAGATGGTGGCGGTCGCCATGTCGCCATGCCTGAGGCGCACGCATTTGCCGTCCTTGAGGTCTATCGCCGGAAACAGAAACACCTTCAGGCGCCTTCGACGATGACAAAGCGGCCGGTCGAGCCGGCGAGCCTGTACTTCAACGCCTCCTGGTATTCAGGCGAGCCGTAGCATTCCAGCGCCTTTTCATAGGATTCGAATTCCACCAGCACGTGGCGATTGCCTGCCGGTCCTTCCGGGCTGGTGTACCGCCCGGCGCGCACCGGGAACTTCGCGCCGTATTTCGCGAAAGCCGCGGCATTGGCCTCGATATATCGCTTGTAGATCTCGGGATCGCGGACATCGACCATTGCCATCCAATAGCCCTTCTTGCTCATGGTTCAGGGCCTCCAGCCTAGGAAATTGGTGATCAGCGCCAGGCCCAGCGCCTGGCTCTTCTCGGGGTGGAATTGCGTTCCGGCGAGGTTGTCGCGAGCGACAGCGGCCGTTACCGGGCCGCCATAGTCGGCAACCGCCAGCACCTCATCCTCCTTCCGTGCATCGAGATGGTAGGAGTGGACGAAATAGGCGTGCAGTCCCTTGCCACCCGTCGCAATGCCGGAAAACAGCGGATGCTTGCGCTTCAGGTCAATCGTGTTCCAGCCGATCTGCGGGATCTTCAGTGTCGGATCGGCCGGCGTGATCTCCTTGACGTCGCCGGCGACCCAGCCAAAGCCCTTTGTGACGGTCTTTTCCAGGCCTCGCTCCGACATCAGCTGCATGCCGACGCAGATGCCGAGGAACGGCCGAGCCTTGGCGATCGCCACCTCCTCGACCGCTTCCCACATGCCGGCGACCGCACGCAGTCCAGCGGCGCAATCGGCATAGGCACCGACGCCGGGCAGGACGATGCGGTCGGCGGTCCTGACCCGCTCGGCATCGGCGGTGAGTTCGATCGCGGCGGCAATACCGGCTTCATGCGCGGCACGCTCGAAGGCCTTGGTGGCCGAGCGCAGATTGCCCGACCCGTAATCGATGATCGCTACCCTCATCTCAGGGCTTTCCCGGAATATGGTTCAGCCCCAGCGCCAGGCCCATCTGCGCCGACCGGGCATGTGCTGCGTCTGGGACGATGCGTTGCACCGTCGGTTGTTCATCCGACTGAGCATCGGCTTCCAATGCATAGCGGAGGTCTGCGTCGTCGAGCCTGTCGGCCTCGACCACGCCCCATTCATGCCAGCCGCGACGGCGCAGGGCTGCGATCCGCAAGCCCTGCCCTTCCAGTCCGACAAAGAGCATGACAAGCAGGGATAAAAGCGAGCCGGTTGTTTCCAGGTCCAGCCTTTCGCCTAGCATCGAGAGCAGGCCCATGGCGACAAACGCCAATGCCGCCTCGACCCACAGCCGGTGCCAGGCCAGCCACAGCGGCGGCACCAGGAAGCCGAGCCAGGCAAAGCCGTCACGGATAAAGGTAGTGTCCACGCTTTCGCTGCGGCCTGGCGGCTTCATCACGACATAGATGGCCATGACGCTATCCTTTCAGGGATCCCTTGGTGGAGGGAACCGCGTCCGGCTGGCGCGGGTCGCGCTCAAGCGCCGAACGCAACACACGCGCCACGGCCTTGAAGCAGGTCTCGGCGATGTGGTGGTTGTTGGCGCCGTAATGATTGGTGACATGAAGCGTGATGCCGGCATTCTGCGCCAGCGCGTGGAAGAATTCGCGCACCAGCTCGGTGTCGAACGTACCGATCTTCGGCGACGAGAACGAAACATTCCAGACCAGAAAAGGCCGGCCGGAGACATCGATTGCCGCCCGCGTCAGTGTCTCGTCCATGGCGAGATCGATCGAGGCGTAGCGCATGATGCCGCGCCGCTCGCCCAACGCCTTGGCCAGCGCCTGGCCGAGCGCGATGCCCGTATCCTCGACCGTATGGTGGTCGTCTATGTGCAGGTCGCCCTTGGCCTTCACGGTCATGTCGATCAGCGAATGGCGCGACAACTGGTCCAGCATATGGTCGAAGAAGCCGACGCCCGTCGAAATGTCGGATTTGCCCGAGCCGTCGACCTGAACCGACACGGCGATGTCGGTTTCCCTGGTCTTGCGGCTTATCTCGGCGGAACGGGGCGCCATGACCTCATCCTTGTCTCAGATTTGCACGGTTCAGGCGTTCACATGCCTGAAAACGAAAGCCTTCTAGCAGCATGATCCGGCGATTGCCAGTTACCGCTGCGGAGCACAGTCCGGCCCGGCGGATGGCCGGTTTGCAATCATCCGGCCTATGCATACATATGGCCGATCAAGTCACTCGTAACGCGCCGATCGCCTCGATGGGATCGGTGCTGATCGGAGCAGAAAATGTCGAATGAACTGACCATGCATGCCACGACCATTCTGACCGTGCGCAAGGGCGGCAAAGTGGTGATCGCCGGCGACGGCCAGGTCAGCCTCGGCCAGACCATCATGAAGGGCAACGCCAAGAAGGTGCGCCGCATCGGCAAAAGCGGCAACGTCATTGCTGGCTTCGCCGGTGCCACCGCCGATGCCTTCACGCTGCTTGAGCGGCTCGAAGCCAAGCTCGAACAATATCCCGACCAGCTGACACGTGCCTGCGTCGAGCTCGCCAAGGACTGGCGCACCGACCGTTATTTGCGCCGGCTGGAAGCAATGATGCTGGTGGCCGACAAGTCGGTGTCGCTGGCGCTGACAGGCACCGGCGACGTGCTGGAGCCCGAATTTGGCGTCATGGCCATCGGCTCCGGCGGCAATTACGCGCTGGCGGCGGCACGCGCTTTGATGGACAGCGACAAGGGCGCAGAGGAGATCGCCCGCAAGGCGATGCAGATCGCGTCAGACATTTGCGTCTACACAAACAACAACTTCGTCGTCGAAACCCTCGATGCCGCCTGAGCGGAGCCTCCGCTATGGTTTTCGGCCGGTGATCCAGAGGGACCTGCCGATGATCGCCGGCTGGCTTGCCGAGCCGCATGTCGCCGAATGGTGGAACGACCCAGAGACCGAGATTGCGGAGATCCGCGAGCATATCGACAGCATTTCGGTCGAGCCGCTGATTATCGAGCTCGACGGAAAGCCCATCGGCTATTTGCAGAGCTACGATCCGCATCTGGAGGACGGCCATCCCTATAGCGACCAGCCGTTCGGCACGCTCGGCATCGATCTGTCGATCGGCGTGCCGGGGCTTGTCGGGGTCGGCCACGGCTCGGCGATCGTCCGGCAGTTCGTCGAGCAGCTTTTCGAGGAAGGTACGCCGCGCGTCATCATCGACCCGGACCCCGCCAATGCACGGGCTATCCGTGCCTATGAAAAGGCCGGTTTCAGGGCTATCGATCGCAAGAAGTCGGAATATGGCGATGCCGTGCTGATGGCGATTGATGCCCCAGAGGGCGACGCCGGACAGGGTGAGGCAAAAGAGGGGCAATAGCAGCATGAGCGTATCCAGCGACAAAACCGTCTCGGCCTACGAAGACAGCTGGCGAATGGGGCTTCTGTTGGTTCTCGGCCTGGTCATCTTCCAGGCCGGGGTCCTCTACGGCATGGGGCGGACGCCGATCTGTACCTGCGGCTATGTCAAGCTGTGGCACGGCATTGTGCAGAGCTCCGAGAATTCCCAGCATATTTCCGACTGGTACAGCTTCTCGCACATCATTCACGGCTTCTTGTTCTATGCGCTGGCGTGGTTCCTTTTCCCGCGCTCGCCGATCGGGCTCAGGCTGGCCTTTGCGGTGGTTATAGAGGGCGGCTGGGAGTTGCTCGAGAACAGCCCTTTCATCATCGACCGCTACCGCGCCGGCACAATCTCGCTCGACTATTATGGCGACAGCATCATCAATTCGGTGTCCGACACGCTGGCCATGGTGCTGGGGTTTGTCATGGCGCGAAGGCTTCCTATATGGGTGATCGTGACCCTCGCCCTCATCTTCGAATTCGGTGTCGGCTATCTCATCCGGGACAATCTGACACTCAACGTGATCATGCTGCTGCATCCGTTCGAGTCCATTCGGCAGTGGCAAAGTGGAATTTAGTGACATGAGCACCTTCTCTCCCCGCGAAATCGTTTCGGAACTCGACCGCTTCATCATCGGCCAGAAAGACGCCAAGCGTGCCGTGGCGATTGCCTTGCGCAACCGTTGGCGCCGCCAGCAGCTCGAGGGCCAGATGCGCGAAGAGGTGATGCCGAAGAATATCCTGATGATCGGCCCGACCGGTGTCGGCAAGACCGAGATTTCACGCCGCCTGGCACGCCTTGCCGGTGCGCCTTTCGTCAAGGTCGAAGCCACCAAGTTCACCGAGGTCGGTTATGTCGGCCGCGATGTCGAGCAGATCATCCGCGATCTGGTCGAGATCGCCATCGGGCTGGTGCGCGAGAAGATGCGCGAGGACGTCAAGGCGCGTGCCCACATCAACGCCGAGGAACGGGTGCTCGAAGCGCTCGTCGGCAAGACGGCGAGCCCGGCCACCCGCGACAGTTTCCGCAAGAAGCTGCGCGACGGCGAACTCGACGACAAGGAGATCGAGATCGAAGTGGCCGATACCGGCAATGGCGGCATGCCTGGCTTCGAGATTCCCGGCATGCCGGGCGCCAATATCGGCGTGCTCAACATCAACGACATGCTGTCGAAGGCGATGGGCGGCAAGAAGACCAAGTTGCGCAAGACGACCGTCAAGGAATCCTACGGGCTGTTGATCAGCGACGAGTCCGACAAGCTGCTCGATCAGGACGAAGTGGTGCGCAGGGCACTCGAATCGACCGAGAATGACGGCATCGTCTTCCTTGACGAGATTGACAAGATCGCCTCGCGCGAAGGCGGCATCGGTGCCGGTGTTTCGCGTGAAGGTGTGCAGCGCGACCTGCTGCCGCTGGTCGAAGGCACCACGGTTGCGACCAAATATGGACCGGTGAAGACCGACCACATCCTGTTCATCGCCTCGGGTGCGTTCCACGTCGCCAAGCCCTCCGACCTGCTGCCGGAATTGCAGGGCCGCCTGCCGATCCGCGTCGAGCTGCGGGCGCTGGAGAAGGACGATTTCGTCCGCATCCTCACCGAGACCGAAGCCAGCCTGATCAAGCAGTATATCGCGCTGATGAAGACCGAAGGCGTCGACCTGGTCTTCACCGATGACGCGATCGATTCGTTGGCCGGCATCGCCGTGGACCTTAACGCCAGCGTCGAGAATATCGGCGCCAGGCGGCTGCAGACGGTGATGGAACGGGTGCTGGACGATATCTCCTATGACGCGCCGGACCGCAACGGCACCTCGGTGACCATCGATGCCGCCTATGTCGAGAAGCATGTCGGCGACCTCTCCAGAAACACGGACTTGTCGCGTTTCATCTTGTAGGAGACGCTTCATTCTCGAAGAGGGTCGGGGAATTGCTCCCGGCCTCCCCAATTTGGCCCAGCATTCCCGATGTGTGGCCAAATGGAAGCATCCGGCAAGCTTTCGTCCCGTCGGGTGCAGGCGTCTCTCGACTCCCGGTGGAGCATTACCTAGTTTGCCGGCGACTATTTGGGCGGCGGCGCATGAAAAAACTGATCCTCGTCATTTTGGGGCTGACGCTGGCGGCAGCCATGTTCGCCGCGCAAGCGGCAACGATGGTGCCGCCGGGCAACCGCAACACCGAGCAGCCCGACATACCGGGCGCTTCGAGCCGGCGCACCCAGGCGACCAACACCACCTTCCAGGCGAAATACCGCAAAGTCTTTGCGCTGCTCCAGAACGATGCCGAGTTGCGCGGCAAGATCAAGCAGGCAGCCGCGGCCTATGGCATCGACCCAATGCATATCGTCGGCGCCATCGTCGGCGAGCACACCTACAATGTCGATGCCTACGACCGGCTGCAGACCTACTACGTCAAGGCGATTTCGTATCTGTCGAGCAAGCTCTCCTTTGCCTATGATGGCGAGGATATCTCCGATTTCGTGCAGCGGCCGCAATTTGCGAAATGCGCAGGGAAGTCCGACAGCTACGATCTGTGGGAGTGCCGCGAACAGGTGTGGAACCGGTCGTTCCGCGGCAAGACCGTCGACGGCGAGAGCTTTCCCAACGACCGCTTAGGCGCCACTTTCTTCCAGCCTTATTATGCCGGCCAGACTTTTGGCCTTGGCCAGCTCAATCCGCTGACGGCACTGCAAATGAGCGACCTCGTGCACAAGGTTTCCGGCCTGCCGGAACTCGACGTCGGCGATCCCAACGCGGTCTACAAGACCATCATGGATCCTGACCTGACACTGCCTTATGTCGCAGCAACAATCCGGAAATCGATCGACGCCTATAGAAGCATTGCCGGCTTTGACATCTCAGGCAATCCCGGCATCACGTCGACGCTCTACAATGTCGGCAACCCCGAACAGCGCGCCTATGCGCTGAAGGCCGAGAACGACAAGCGCCGCGCTGCGGGCGAGCCGGAAAAACTGCCCGAGGAAAATTACTATGGCTGGCTGGTCAACGACAAGCTGCCGGAGCTGAAGGCGCTGTTTTAGCCGAACGCGCTCGGCCAATTATCCACGCGGCGGATCAAGCCGCCAGCAGCGACTTTAACTTGATGGTCTGCGAGCCTAGCGCTTCCGGCGCCGGCCTTGCCTGCTTCGCAATCAGCATCTCGGCCAGCCTTATGTCGCGGGCGACCGCGTTGCCGGCGCCGATGCCGCTTGCCGCAACCAGCCTGCCGTCCTCGGCGAGGTGGAACAGGATGAAGGCGCCGTCGCCGAGGTCGCGGCGCACGATGCTGCGGCCTTCGTCCGACAGGCCGGCGATCTGCAAGGTCAGGCCGTACTGATCCGACCAGAACCACGGCACTGCGGCGTGGGCCTCGCCGGCGCCAAGCATATTCCTTGCGGCGAGCGCGCCCTGCTCCTGTGCGTTGCGCCAGGCTTCGAGCCGCACGCGCCGGCCGCCATAGAGGGCGAGCGGAAACGAACAGCAGTCGCCGGCGGCAAAGATATCCGGGTCGCTGGTGCGAAGCTCGGCGTCGACGGCGACACCATTGTCGACGGTCAGCCCCGCCTCCGCGGCAAGTCCGGTCACCGGCACGGCGCCGATGCCGATCACGGCAAGATCGGCGACAATGTCGTGTCCACCGGCGAGCGCGATGCGCACTTCGGCGCCATCATCGGCAATGGCGGCGATGCCCTCGCCGCACAGGATTTTCACGCCTTCCGCTTCATGCGCCTGATGGATGACCTCCGCGATCTCGGCTGGCACGCCGCGCATCAAGATGCGCGGCTGCGCCTCGATGATGGTGACCGCGGCACCCAGTCTGCGTGCCGCCGCGGCAAGCTCAAGCCCGATGAAGCCGCCGCCGACTATGGCGATGCGATTTCCGGCGCTGAGATGGGCGCGAATGGCCAGCGCGTCGTTGAAGGTCCGGAGGTAGACGCAGCGCCCGCCAAGGCCCGGCATAGGCAGCTTGCGCGGCACCGAACCGGTCGCCAGCAGGAGCTTGTCGTAGGCCAGGGCGGAACCGGGGGGGGGGGGGGGGGGGCGCGCCAAGCCGCCGGCACCGCCCCCCCCCCCCCCCCCGGAGGGGACGGAGCAGGGGGATAGAAGCAACAACACGCACCCCACCCAAGAGAGAACGAAGAGCGGGGGGGGG
>NZ_JAMYME010000027.1:0-89300 GCF_040318345.1 Mesorhizobium sp. M1169
AAATCCTCAAAATTGTCACTTCAAACGAATGCCAAAATTACTTCACCGAGGCCGGATATGCCCAACCTAAATTCATTCCGCTCTAGGAGGGTACTGTGTCGAGATTTCACAGTTCGCCGAAAGCAAAAGCTTCTCAAAATCAACAGCAAAACGGCAGATCTCGCGCAACCCCCGTCACAAACCAGACCCACTGCATTCGGTCGCTAGTGCCAAGTCCAGCGACGAAGATGCAGCGGAACCACTCGGCTGGCAAAGAAGTGCGACCGAGGAGGCGGAGAGATGATCGGCTTGAGCAGATTTGAGCGGCCAGTGGTTGTTAAGGTTAGCCGTCACAGCTCGGAGCGTGTCGTGTTCGACGTCAATGACGCGGCCGCTATCTTGCTCCGTGATGTTAGTGGTCGGACCGAGAAACGGAAGATAGCGATGGACGCCTGTCGGCAAGTATTGCGTGGCGAGGCTCATCCACCAGCTGCACGAAGAGCTTTCGTCGCAGCCGCGCTCGAAGCAAAAATCCTGCGCAGTGACTAAAAAGTGAAGCCGCGCGATATCGGTTGGCTATGCCCAGGTTCGAGCACCGCGTTCGGCTTCAGCGTCGAGCAGCCGTTCGCCGCGAAGAGCGGCACTGCGATATATTGATGGAAAGGAGAATGGAGTTCGCGCCGCTTGTGCCCCGGAGCGGGTCTCCACACAGACGGCGCAGCAACTGGCTTCGCAGGATCGGCCTCGGAGGATAGGCAGGCCGCTGGTCGCTAACAGCACGACCCGGCAAAGCCGACGGCGCCGAGGTCGAGTTCTCGATGAAGACTTCGATGAGTCGGACCGGATTGTCCTGCATCACCTAAACGTCCAGGCACTCGGGAAAGAGTGTCGCTTGCCGGCCATCCTCGCCCCCGACAAACCGATTTATCCCATGTCGGCTCTTCTGAGACTTGTCCACCGAAATCGGGATTAGCCCGACCGGCCTTGGCCTGCACTGGCCGCAGCTCGATGCCGATGTGGATGTGCCGGCGCTGCTGCAAGGTGTGTTCGGCTCCAAGCGTTGGATGGCCGCGCAAGGTTGCTGGCGGTCTATAAGAACCGCTCGTGGTCTGTTGCGACACACGGAGCGGCCTTTTGCCCGAGAGCCATGCCGGCCTCCTTTCGTCGGCTGGACCAGCAAACAATATGAGAGTTCCGTCTGGATCCAGGGCAATAAAATCTCGTACACCCGAGGCTCTTTCTTGAGCGTCTGGCGAAAAATGCACTCCGGCGGTTGGGAACTCCAGAAAGAACTGCCCGGTCTCGGCTGCGCTGTTGAGGCGGAGAGCAGGTGTTCACGCGCCCGTACATTGCCAACGAACACAGGTTGCGCCGATTCCAAAGCTCGTCGATCGACATTGCGACATTGTTGTCGTCGGCGACAGCGCGGCATGGTTTTCCAGGGCCTGGCGTCAACGCTGGGCGTGACGCTCGTTGATGATCATGCGCTGGCCGTGGCCTGGAGCCGGCGCTGATGGTCATCAAGCCGGCGCTCGGACTTATCCTGCCCGAAGATGAGTTTTCGATCGGCCTGTGTGAAGGCGGCCGGATCGGCAGTATCAGCCACCTGCCAAGGAAACCGGAAGGTCAACAACGATCAGTGGTGATCGCCCGCATCTTTCGTGTTCACAACGTCAGGTCGCATCGGTACCGAGGTCAGAACAGAAGTTCGCGGATTGTTCTGTCAGGGGCCGGTTTCACAGCAACGTATGCACCGGGCCACGATGTGATTCTCGGAGGGCTTCCAAGCGCCGATTTGGCCGGTTAGTATTTGCGGGGGCGCGAACAACGGATGAACGAACGGCATGATGCTGGAAAAACTGCGGGCCTGTTGGGGGTTTACCCCGACTGTCGAAAGGAACGTCGCCCTGGTTGAGGGGTTTCTGAAGGGCAAGCGCTTCGCCGACCTGGCGCAGGAACATGGCTTATCGACATCGAGAGTGCGCCAAATCATTGAGAGGGCCGATCGGCTCGTGGGCGGCGGCATCTTGACCGAGGCTAAACCGTCCAAGGCCTCGCCTCGAACCGAATTCATGGTCGACTATCCGTATGTGTGGAACCTGGCCGAGATGCACCGGCTCGGTAGCGTCACGCCGCATCATTTTTTTACGGAGTTGGAACGCGCGGGATCGCTGGAGCGGCTGGTTGACAAGATGAAACGGTTGCCGAGCCGCGCACGAACAACACGTGAGTTGGCGCGCCTCGTTTGGCTAAAGGAGAAGGGCGAGAGCCCATGGCCCGCAATGAAGCGATCAAGCATTGCGATCGTGCAACCAGGCTACCCAGTCGACTATCCGGACCGCGGCCTTCAATGCCAGCTCGCCTTGGAATCGGCCCTCCAGCAATTGGTTGAGCGCGCAGGGGAATCCGGCTGGACCGAGGACGAGATAGACTGTGCGCTCCTCGAGTTCGCTCGCGTGCGCTTCAAGGGACAGCAACCGAACGGGGCGTTATTTGATCGGGAAGGTACTTCGTGAAGCAGGTAAGTTAGCCACATTGAAAACAGCTATTTCGCCTATTTTATGGGGGAAGATGGAGAGCCACGATAACCAGCTTTACTCGGCAACAAATCCGACGAGGTGGTCGAGGCGGCATACCGAGGGTCTGTCGAGATCACAAAGCGCGGCAAGCGCAAATTTGTGCTCCTGACCGCCGGGCAGTTCGATCGATTGTCGGAACGAAGCGCACATTGAGCGCGTCGTGTCGAAGATCTCAAGGGAGCCGAGCGCGATGAAATTCTCGCTGGCCTGGACGTCGTCACCTTGAGGGATAGCGGAGAATGACCGAGCCTGAACACGCCCACGTCATTCTCTATTCCTATCTGTGGGCGCGAGAATTCGATCGCGGTGAAGAGAGTGGCCGAAAGGCTCGGCCGACTTGCGTGATCGCAATCGTCGCCGGCAAGAACGGCCGCACGCGGCCTCTGCTTTTTCCGATGAGTAACGCTCCGGGACCTGACCGGCGTCGAGATCCCGGAGCCTGAGGCGAAGAGGGTGAAACTCTATCGCGGCCTGGGCCCTCGTGGACGAATTCAATGTCGATGACCTCGCGACCTCATGGGCTTTGGAGTTCACCGTTCCGGTAGGCCAGTTCACGCGACGTTTCATGGCGAAGATTGCGGCTGAGGCAGCGGCAGCCATTCAGGCCAAAAACATTCGCAGCATACCGCGGCAATAATCATCGCACCGCTCGCTGAAATCCGGCGCGTCCCTAACTTGATCAGTACCGACGATGGGCGCGCAGTATTACTCCGGTCGCCTTTCCAGACTCCACATCGATGCCTACAAGGACCTGGATACGCGGCTTCTGCAGGGCCTTCACCGCCAACCCTACCGGTGCAGCTTCATCCATTGAGGCCCAAAGCGCGCCGATGTCGATGCTTTCGATGAGATGAGAAACCTTGTGTTCGGTAAGCGCAATTAACCCGTCGAGTTCCTTCGCCCGGGTAGCAATATAACGTGTCACATCAGCGGACGTGAAGGCACCTGTTGGCCTGCCAGCCCTATCCACACATACGATCGCGTGATGCTTCTCATCGACCAGCCCGATCACATCGTTCAAGGCGGTGTCAGGAGTTACGCTCAAGAACGCTTTGTCGAGCTTCGCAGCGATTTGCCGCAGTACCGTCCCGGCGCGGTCGGGTTCTGACGACCGCGCTCAGCGTGGAGTGATGCCTCATCCACTCTGCGGTCTCTTTGCAGCGCAACTCGGTCAGTCGAACGATCCTTGCATAGATATCCGTGATGTTCATGTCCAGAATTGGCTCGTGATGAGCAACTCGATTCCGGAACGTGTTGATTGGCCTTACGAGGTTCTGGATGTCCTGCCGGCTTTCCCCATGCTGCAGATGGGGGAAGGCCAGGTTGACGGTCGTGCGCCAGAGCGAGCCATACTCAGATCGAAAGAGATTCGACCAGAAATCGAATGTAAGCGTTGCGACAATCTGATCTCGGGAAGCGTTCTGTCCCGCCCGTTGAATGGCCTTGTCGAGAGTCCATAGACCCTCCGGCGTCAAAGTATGATCCCGGAAGGCGGCATCCTGATGCCAGTTCTGCTGAAACTTACTGACGAGGATCTCATCGACGGCATTGCGAAGCGTGACTTCCGCCACGTTGATAGGATACAGGAACGCCTTCGCGACGCGGGCGTTGTAAAGATACAGCGCCAACGCATACTCTTCGTGGTTGCCGCCCTTGGATAGGTAGGTGGCAAACCGTGGCTCAGAGATGGAGGCCCTGATCGCCTGCATCGTGGGTTGCGAGTACAGATAAGGAACTTGACTTTCCGCCATGAAACGAAGATAACTCCCCCAAGCAGTCGAACTGGCCCCACTGGCTTGCCAAGCGCCGTCGACACCGATTTATGTGCACCAGGTCAGGCCAGTCCTCACCTGGTGTTTCATTTTTGGATATCATGCAAGCCTACTTGAGACGAAGCCCGAAGTTATCGTTATGGCTTCGGCCCTGGAGCGCCGCTTTCAATGCGCGCCATCATCGACGGTCGTGATCAGGGGGATTGGTCCAACACCCCTGATAATCGCCATCTTCTATCCCACTGCTGCCGCGCGTCGGCAACGGCAGCTCGCCTGCTTGGATGGTGAAATACGCGAAAACCTGCACGTTATTGCGCCAAATCAGAGTACATGCTGCGAAGTTTATTGACATGATCGAGGTCAATCGATGCAGAGATCGGCACAGCAGATCGAACGCATATCTCGCTGGCGTGAAGCATTTCGCGACGACACGACAGGCATCCACAAAACCGTTCAGGACCTCCTCTGGAACTACGCTGCTTTCCGGACGACGGTAAGGATCGTGCGGCTCGCAAACGAAAGGCGCGAGGCGCGTCCGCCACTCAACCAAATGCTGTTCAACCTTATATCAGAGGGTTACTGGTCGAGCCTGCTTCTAGGCACAAGACGGCTTCTGGACAAAGCGCCCCTCAACGGCCCAAAGGGCGTGTATTCGATCCGCTCTGTCGTAAAGGACGTGGAGACAAGCCGCGAATGGCTCACCCGGAGGATCTACGTCGAGAAGGTGCTGGATGCTCAATACGATCTCGATCGACTACGCCGGGAACAGCATGAGAAACTCACCGCGGCGAAGGGAGGGGTCATCTGGGGCGATCCTGAACTGATGAAGAGCGAAGCCGCGCACCGTCATTTCGATACCCTAAGCGGTGTATCCCACTTGGCACGTAGTCCCGATGATCTCGTCGATCCGGCGATCTTCACCCGGATCGAGGCCCGCCTAGCGGCCCTGGATGGAATCGCGGTGCATGTCAGCACACACGTAGCCCATGCCGGCAACAAGGAGAGCCGCCTTAACAAGCTGCTCGACGATTTTGACGAACGCGATGCGCAAAAGACCCTTAAGCAGCTGAAGGAAGTTGCCGACCTGACCGGGGTCTGGTTTGCAAATGAAGGCGGCACGGGCCTTACAACATATATCGGAGACCAGTTCCAGGGCCTCGATCAGCCGGTTGTACAAAAGGCGGACATCACTGATCTGGCCGAACAGTGGCGTGTGATCGATCGCGAGGTCGCGAACTGGTCAATCGATCCGGCGGGTCTCTGAATGCTGCCTGCCTTTTTGTGCTCCTGACCGCCGAGCAGTTCGATCGATTGTCGGGACGAAGCGCACAGCGGGCGTACCGTGTCGAAGATCTCAAGGGAGCCGAGCGTGATGAAATTCTCGCTGGCCTGGACGCCGTCACCTTGAGGGATAGCGGAGAATGACCGAGCCTGAACACGGCCACATCGCTCTCTATTCCTACCTAGGGGCGGGCGAATTCGATCGCGGTGAAGAAAGTGGCCGAACGGCTCGGCCGACTTGCGTGATGGCAATCGTCGCAGGCAAGGATGGCCGCACGCGGCCTCTGCTTTTTCCCATCACGAATAAGGCCCCGGGACCTGACCGGCGTCGCGTCGAGACCCGGAGACTGAGGCGAAGAGGGCGAAGCTCTATACGCCGGCCTGGGTCATGGTGGACGAATTCAATGTCGATGACCTCGCCACCTCATGGGCTTTGGAGGCCAGCTCACGCGACGTTTCATGGCGAAGCTTGCGGCTGAGGCAGCGGGGCCATTCGGGCCAAAAACATTCGCAGCATACCGCGGCAATAATCATCGCATTGCTCGCTGAAATCCGGCGCGTCCCTCACTTGATCAGTATCGACGAGGGGCGCGCCGGATTACCCCGGTCGCCTTTCCAGCCTCCCCATCGATACCTGCAAGAACCTGGAACGCGGCTTTTGCAGCTCCTTCACCGCCAGTCCTAGGCGACAACGCTATCGGCGGTCAGCCCGATCAGGCTTGATGTGCCTCTCGTATTCTCGGCGGCTATGGTGTTGCCCGGATGGGTTCTTTGTGCGGACGCCACTATCGTGGCGGCGTCGTCGGCACAGGAAGAACGGTTTTTTCGCCTAGACCTAGATAAAGCCGGCATAACTCAGCCGCAAAGTGCCGCAAGCATGAATCCGCGAGGTTTCGTGGCGAGTGACTTGGCTCCAGTGCGGGGTCCATTTCCCGCTCTTTCGGCTTAATTCCCTTGTTCCAGCCCGGACCTTGCCGATCAACCCGCTTCGGGGTCGGACTACGCAAGCGTGCCGTCGCTCAAGGCTTCGCCATCGCGATGATCGCGGTCCCGGCTGGACCCGACGGGCGCCTGTCGAGCGGGGAATGGTCCCCGCGAACACGGGAGCCAAACAAATGTCCCACGAACTCAGCCTCGCTCAGAGCCACGCCTGGAACCTCGCTCGCACCCTGATGACGCCGGTCATCCTGTTCAGGGTCAATGACAACGAGTACGGCGTTCTCCCTGCCGAAGACCTCGACGGCGACGAGGTCGAGGCGATCGCCGAATACTGTCCATACACAGGAGGCCGGCCGGTTCATTGAACCGGCCTCTATGCCACGGCGTGCCGCTTGCGAGCGGCAGGCCGCAAGGGAGGCTGCGCCGCGGCGAAAGCCGCGCCCTTGCGCCCTTTGCTCTTCGCGGCGGTTGGGGAGTGTTCCGCCAATTGTGCGGAACAAATTGACTTGAAGAAAGGCCGGCCGGAAGGCTCTCGGGAGAGAAAAATGGAAAAGACGGATATAGAAGGGCTGCGCGGCCGGGTCGGCTGTGCCGCGGTGCTGGAGACCAGCGGCTTTGCGGTCGACCTCAAGGAAAGCACGCGCAAAGCGGTCAAATACCGTCGTGGCGACGATATCATCATCGTCATCCATGACGGCAAGGGATGGTTCGACCCGTTGTCGGATCGAAAGGGCGATGTCTATTCGCTGGTGCAGCATCTGGATGGCGGCGATTTCCTGGAAGCCCTCTTGCAGGTAGCCTCGCTTGCGGGGTTCGTGCCGAGCGAGCCGGAATGGAAACGACAGTCTCGGGAGACCGAGCCCGACCAGTCGGTTCCGAAGCGATGGGCGGCCCGACGCAAGCCGTGGCGCGGGTCGGCGACCTGGCGCTATCTGCGCGATGAGCGGCACATTCCCGAACAGGTCATCGCGACAGCGATCGCTCAGAACGTTTTGACGGAAGGCCCGCGCGGCAGCATGTGGGCCGCCCACAGCGACGCGGCCGGTCTCGTCACCGGCTGGGAGGAGCGCGGACCGCAATGGCGTGGCTTTGCCGCCGGAGGCGGCAAGGTGTTGTTCCGGTTGGGGACGGCGGAAGCCATCCGCATCTGCGTCAGCGAAGCGGCGATCGACGCCATGAGCCTGGCCGCGATCGAACGGATAAGGCGCGACACGCTGTATGCAAGCACCGGCGGCGGTTGGTCGCCGGCGACGGACACGGCGCTTCGCCTGTTGGCGGGGAGGCCGAACACGCGGCTTGTAGCGGCCACCGACGCCAACCCGCAGGGCGAGGCATTCGTGTCGAGGCTGCGTGAGCTTGCCGGCGAGCTCGCTTGTGACTTTGAGCGGCTGAAGCCGCGCGCCGAAGACTGGAACGCGATGCTGCAGGACGCGGCATCCGCCTGATGGCGCCGATCACTCAACCGGGTGCAGGATTAAAGATCGCCGGCCGTAGTCATGTCCGCTCGAAAAGGTGCGCACGTTGCCATGACAGTCGGTTCGCACCACCAAATTGGGGAGGGCAAGATGGGAAAGGTAGAAAAGAAAATCCGGCTGCCGCATGCCCGCCGGTCGCGTGCAAGGGTGAAACTTCGCCCGGCTGCGCCGGCCCTTGACCCGCCCGGACTGAGAGGCGGCCGCAGGGGAGGGGTCATGAAGGGCTGAAGATGATGGGCATCCACGAGGGTGCTGCGCGCTCAGGCCCGACGAGGCTGAAGGAGCCCCCAAATGAACCCCTTTTTTCCCAATCGTAAAGTCTACCAGGGCATCGCCGACCGCCGGCAGATGTTTCGCATGTTCGATCGCCATGCGCAGCGCCCGGAACGAGATCACGTCGATGCCGGATCTCTTTATAGCGGGGAGTGGTTCGAAGTCGGCCCCGTCGAGCACGACTACATGCTGGAGATCCTGCCACCGCTCTGGATGCGAGGCGAGATGTTCGCGCTGCGCGAGTTCCTTACCGATAGCATTACCAGCGTCTTCTACACGCTGCGCATCGACGGCAGAACGCGTTACTTCCATGCCTATTGCGATCTGAATGTGGCGCGATCGCCTGCCAAAATGCGCGATGCTATCGTCGAGCGCGAGACCTGGCCGGTGAAGGCGATGACGCGCGAAGAGCGGCTGGAGCATATCTGGAGCGCCACGCACGACGAGTACCGTGGCTATGCCGGGGACCGCTGGCTGCCGGAGCATTGCGGCAAGCGCACGGTGCTCTGTTATGGCGGCCGGCAGGGCGCCATGCCGAAGCTGCTCGACGAGCTCACCGATGATGAGATCGCGGCGAAGCTGCCGGTGCATCTGCGCCACCTTCCCCTGGCCGTTGCCGCGTGAGGGGGATGCGATGTTCACTTTTCCCATTCTTGCAGTTCGCAAGGTCATCGAACGCGGAAAAACCGATGCCGCCAACAACGGCGGTTTTCGCAATCCCTATTATGGCCTCAAGCCCGGTCAGGGCGAGATCCCCGGCCTGTGGCTGGTTGGAGACCAAGGTGTCTACCTATTGTCGAACGGAAAACTCGCAGACGGCGAGCGCCCGCTCGTCCTCTATTCCGAAGAATGCCACCCGATCGGCAACCCCGACTGGTTTCACTACAAGCAGCGCCATTTCGGTGGCGACGACGGCATGGAATTCATCGAAGCCGAGCAACTGATCCCGCTGTTCGATCGCAACCTTCGCTGCACGCATCTCAACGTGCAACTCACCGAGACCGAAGTCTCGCTCTCGCTGATCGCCCGCTAACCCCCAGCAAACCTGCCAGCCCTTTCACGCGGACGCCAACGCCGTCCGCCCGATCGTGCTCGCCCTCAAATCCAAGGAGATTTCCCATGGCTCATGACGACCCCTTTACCATCGACCTGTTCGGCAGCACGGCAATTTCGTCCGGCCTTGGCCTTGGCGTCACGGCCTTCGCGGCTGACTTCGGGCCGGGCGATGAAGATGATCCCGATTCTTCCGCGCCTTCGCCGGTCACGCCGGCGGTTGCAGCCATCCAACCGACGTCGAAGCCTCGACGGATTCATGGACTGAACTTTCATCTTGCCGGCGATCGTGGGCTGGCCCGTGGCTGGAAAGATCGGGCCCGCGACAACATCGCTTCGATCAGGCTCGCCGCCGAGATCGAGGCCGATGAGCGTCCTGCCACGCGTGAGGAGCAGGAGCGGCTGATCCGGTTCACCGGCTTCGGCGCGTCCGACCTTGCCAATGGTGTCTTCCGCCGCCCCGGCGAGCTCGAATTCCGTAAGGGCTGGGACGAGATCGGCTCGGACCTGGAAGATGCCGTCGGCGAGATCGACTATGCCTCGCTCGCACGCTGCACCCAATATGCCCACTTCACGCCTGAGTTCATCATCCGGGCGATCTGGTCAGGTCTCCAGCGTCTCGGATGGCGCGGCGGTCGGGTTCTTGAACCTGGCGTTGGGACCGGCCTGTTTCCGGCGCTGATGCCCCAGTCCCTGCGCGGCGTCTCCCACGTCACCGGGATTGAGTTCGATCCCGTCACCGCGCGCATCGCCCGGCTGTTGCAGCCGCAAGCGCGGATCATAGCCGGCGATTTCGCCCGAACCGACCTGCCGGCGAGCTTCGATCTCGCCATCGGCAATCCGCCGTTTTCGGATCGAACCGTGCGCTCCGATCGGGCATATCGGTCGATGGCATTGCGGCTGCATGACTATTTTATCGCGCGCTCCGTCGACCTGTTGAAGCCGGGGGCATTCGCCGCCTTTGTGACCAGCTGCGGCACGCTTGATAAGGCGGACACGACCGCGCGCGAGCATATCGCGAAGACCGCCGACCTGATTGCCGCCATCCGCCTGCCCGAGGGCAGTTTCCGGGCCGACGCCGGGACGGATGTCGTGGTCGACATCCTGTTCTTCCGCAAGCGCAAGATCGGCGAGCCAGAGGGCGGCCTGTCATGGCTCGAGACCGAAGAAGTTCGGGCCGCGACGGAGGATGAGAGCGCGATCCGCGTGAACCGCTGGTTGGCGCGCCACCCGGATTTCGTGCTCGGCACCCATGCCACTGTCCCGGGGCCCTACGGCGAGGCCTATTCCTGCCTGCCCCATCCCGGTGTCGATCTGGAGCGGGCGCTCACCGCAGCGATCTTCCTCCTTCCGGATGCCATTTATGACGGCGAGCCGGACGAGATTGATCATGACGCCGAGCCCGGTGCCGATATCGTCGATGACTTGCCGGAAGGCGCCGGCGTGCGCGAGGGCAGTTTCTTCGTCGCGAAAAATACCGCCCTCGTGCAGATGATCGATGGCGCTGCCGTGACCATCACCATACGCAAGGGCAGGGCGAGCGAAGGCGTGCCGGAAAAGCACGCGCGTATCATCCGCAAATTGATCCCCATCCGTGATGCCGTGCGCGAAGTCCTGAAGGCCCAGGAGTTCGACCGGCCCTGGAAGCCGGCCCAAGTCAGGCTGCGCATCGCCTGGTCGAATTTTGTGCGGGCATTCGGCCCCATCAACACGACCGTCGTTTCCACCAGCGAGGACACCGAGACCGGCGAGGTCCGCGAAGTGCATCGCCGGCCGAACCTGCAGCCCTTCCTTGACGATCCCGATTGCTGGCTGGTGGCTTCCATCAGGACTACGATCTCGAAACCAATACGGCCCGGCCGGGTCCGATTTTCACCGAGCGCGTCATCGCGCCGCCCGCGGCACCCATCATCACAAGTGCTGCCGATGCGCTTGCCGTCGTCCTCAACGAACGCGGCCATGTCGACGTCGATCAGATCGCCGAGCTGCTGCACGCCGATGCCGAAGCAGTCATCGCCGAACTCGGCGACGCCGTCTACCGCGATCCCGAGACCGGTTCCTGGCAAACAGCCGACGCTTATCTCTCCGGCCAGGTCCGCGACAAGCTCAACGCCGCAAAAACCGCTGCCGCCCTCGACCCCGTCTTCGAGCGCAATGTCCGTGCCTTGGTCGAGGTTCAGCCGGCCGATCTTCGGCCTTCCGACATTACCGCCCGTCTTGGCGCACCATGGATCCCCGCCGCCGATGTTGCCGCCTTCGTCAAGGAGACGATGGGCGCCGAGATCAGGATCCATCATATGCCGGAGCTGGCATCGTGGACGGTAGAGGCGCGGCAATTGGGATGGATGGCGGCCGGCACGTCCGAATGGGGCACCGATCGCCGTCATGCAGGCGAGCTCCTGGCCGACGCGCTGAACAGCCGGGTGCCGCAGATCTTCGATACGGTGAAGGAGGGCCAGGCTGAAAAGCGCGTGCTCAATGTCGTGGATACGGAAGCCGCCAAGGAAAAGCTGCAGAAGATCAAGACCGCTTTCCAGAACTGGATCTGGTCCGATCCCGACCGGACGGATCGGCTGGCGCGGGTCTATAATGACCGCTTCAACAACATCGCCCCCCGAAGATTCAACGGGGAACACCTGCAACTTCCAGGCGCCTCCGGCGCCTTTTCTCTTTATGGGCACCAGAAGCGCGGCATCTGGCGCATCGTCTCGGCCGGCTCGACCTACCTCGCCCATGCCGTCGGCGCCGGCAAGACCATGACGATTGCCGCGGGCGTCATGGAGCAGCGCCGGCTTGGCCTGATCGCCAAGGCCATGTTGGTCGTTCCCGGCCATTGCCTTGCACAGATGGCTCGCGAATTTCTGGCGCTCTACCCGACCGCGCGAATCCTGGTGGCCGACGAGACGAATTTTTCTTTAGCCAAGCGACATCGCTTCCTGTCACGGGCGGCGACCGCTGCTTGGGACGCGATCATCATCACGCACAGCGCCTTCCGCTTCATCGGCGTGCCGTCGGCATTCGAGCAACAGATGATCCACGACGAACTGGAACTCTACGAGACGTTGCTGACCAAGGTCGAGAGCGACGACCGCGTTTCGCGCAAGCGCCTCGAGCGGCTGAAGGAGGGGCTTAAGGAACGGCTGGAGGCGCTGGCGACCCGCAAGGACGACCTGCTCACCATCTCCGAGATCGGCGTCGACCAGATCATCGTCGATGAAGCCCAGGAGTTCAGGAAGCTCAGCTTCGCCACCAACATGTCGACGCTCAAGGGCGTCGATCCGAACGGCTCGCAGCGGGCCTGGGACCTTTATGTCAAATCCCGGTTCGTGGAGACGAAGAACCCGGGCCGGGCGCTCGTGCTGGCGTCCGGCACGCCGATCACCAACACGCTTGGCGAGATGTTCTCGGTGCAGCGCTATCTCGGTTACGAGGCGCTGCTTCAGCGCGGCCTGCACGAATTCGACGCCTGGGCTTCGACCTTCGGCGACGTCACGACTGAACTCGAATTGCAGCCATCCGGCAAATACAAGCCGGTGACGCGCTTCGCCACCTTCGTCAACGTGCCGGAGCTGATCGCAATGTTCCGCTCCTTCGCGGATGTGGTGATGCCGCAAGACCTTCGCGACTATGTGAAGGTGCCGGCGCTTTCGACCGGCGCGCGTCAGATCATCACCGCCAAGCCGTCCGCGGCCTTCAAGCGCTACCAGATGGTGCTCGACGCCCGCATCAAGGCGATCGAGGAACGCGACGGTCCGGCAGAAGCCGGTGACGACATCCTGCTGTCGGTTATCACCGATGGCCGGCACGCTGCTATCGACCTGCGCCTGGTTGATCCCGACAATGACAATGAGCCGGACAACAAGCTCAACGATCTGATCGGCAATGCCTTCCGTATCTGGCAAGAAACAGCGCAAAGCAGCTATGTCCGCGCCGACGGCAAGCCGTTCGAGCTTCCTGGCGCAGCGCAGATGATTTTTTCCGATCTCGGCACGATCAGCGTCGAGAAAACCAGAGGCTTTTCGGCCTATCGCTGGATCAGGGACGAACTGGTCCGCAGGGGCGTTCCGGCATCGGAAATTGCGTTCATGCAGGATTTCAAGAAGTCGGAGGCCAAGCAGCGCCTGTTCGGTGATGTGTGGGCCGGAAAAATCCGGTTCCTGGTCGGCTCTTCCGACACGATGGGCACCGGCGTCAACGCGCAGCTCCGCCTCAAGGCGCTGCATCACCTCGATGTGCCGTGGCTTCCCTCCCAGATCGAGCAGCGTGAAGGTCGTATCCTGCGGCAGGGCAACCAGCACGATGTCGTCGATATCTTCGCCTACGCCACGGAAGGATCGATGGACGCCCAGATGTGGCAGAACAACGAGCGCAAGGCCCGGTTCATCGCGGCCGCCCTCTCCGGAGACACGTCCATTCGGCGGTTGGAGGATATGGGTGAGGGGCAGGCCAACCAGTTCGCGATGGCCAAGGCGATCGCCTCGGGCGATCCACGTCTGATGCAGAAGGCAGGTCTGGAGGCGGACATTGCCCGTCTGGAGCGCCTTCGCGCGGCCCACATTGATGATGAGCACGCCGTTCGACGGCAGATCCGCGACGCCGAGCGCGATATCGAATACGCGACCCGGCGCATCGGCGAGGTGGCCAAGGATATCGAGCGCCTCGTGCCGACGACCGGCGATGGGTTCCGCATGGTGGTCGGGGGCGACGCGTTCACGGAGCGCAAACTCGCCGGTCGTGCGCTGATGAAGGAAATCCTGACACTCGTGCAGCTTCAGCAGGAGGGCGAAACCACTATTGCCTCCATCGGCGGGTTCGGTTTGGCATTTTCCGGCGAGCGTTTCGGCAAGGACGGCTACCGCTATGCCACCATGCTGATGCGCACCGGCGCCGATTATGAAATCGAGCTGCCGGTGACCACCACGCCGCTTGGTGCGATTTCTCGCCTCGAGCATGCCTTGGCCGGCTTCGAGAGCGAGCAGGTACAATACCGCCAGCGTCTTGAGGATGCCGACTTCAGGCTCACCTCCTATCGCTCGCGTCAGGGCGGCGAGTTCGGATTCTCTGGTGAACTGGCTGAGAAGCGCCGGCAGCTTGCGGAAATCGAAAACGATCTTGCGTCTTTCGATTGATGGCCAGGATCCGCGTGCAGCCGCATAGCAGGCTCGATACAGGCTGCCGCTCATGTCAGTCATTGACCGGCGGCAAAGGTTCAAGGTGGCTCGGGTGCAGGCGATGCAGAGGCGCGCCGAACTGCTTACCCATGTTGATGCCACGTTTCGGTCATGCTCGGCTCCGGCCAGCCAGACCACATGACGTAACGTCAAGAATCAGCTAACTGGATCATCGCGGCGGACCTGATTGGACCGTCCGGCCGGCGCCTGCCAGAGCCCCCCGCAAAAGTAGGCGCCGGCCTTTTAGCGCTTGAAAGGCGAGCACTCATATTGTTCGTCTTGTCCCCATCCAGACACGAGGCAGTTGCGATGGACGACACCAAAGGCGGCGCAAAGCACACGTCCGTTGAGATAGTCGAGGCGCTGGCCGAGTGGTTCGTCCGTGTTGTTGGGAACGGCGAAGAACTTACCCGATCATGCGACTTAGAATCGGTCGCCCTTGCGTTCGCGGAAGGCCAGCGGATACGCCTGGGGCTTAAGGACTTCAAGCGCGTCTGACCCGACTTCCGCGTTCGCACCATAGCCGCCTAAGTTCAGTCTGCTATTGATCCGCTGCGGGGCTGCCCTATGTCGTGCCGATCAACTTCCGTTCTTCACCATACGACGGCAGGACCAAAGTCTTGCGCAATGCGAGCAAAGGTCTGACGTAACCGCTTTGGTTCCGTACTTGTCCGTTGGACGTTCCGTTATTTTAGCTAATCGGCATGTAATCGGCCCGTCACTTAGATGGCTGACGGGCCGCTTGTTTTTTGGTCTACTGCTTAGTCGCGGCCAAAAAGAACGCGTCAAATTTTGGCGTCGTTCTTGCCCAGCGCCGCAATGCCGGATGCCATCATTGGCTTAGAATAGATCATGCCCGGTTGCGTACTGGACATTGCTCAAATAGAGATGGGACAAATCAGACAAAAGGACCGACACATTGACAGAAGAATCCGGCCGCCGCGCCGCCGAACTAGCCGAGCTTACTGCGGAGATTGTGTCCGCCTACGTAAGTAAGAACCCTGTACCGGCTACCGGCCTGCCTGAACTAATCGCATCCGTGCACATGTCTCTGTCCGGGCTTGGTACGCCGATCGCGCCTGTCGTTGAGCCGCAAACTCCCGCGGTCAACCCGAAGAAGTCGGTGACGCCAGACTTCATTATCTGCCTCGAAGACGGCAAGAAGTTCAAATCCCTGAAGCGGCACCTTAGCACGGACTTCGGTCTGACGCCGGACGCCTATCGCGAGAAGTGGGGCTTGCCGCGCGACTATCCGATGACGGCTCCGAATTACGCCGCTCAGCGCTCGCAACTGGCGAAGTCCATCGGGCTTGGACGCAAGGCTGAACCCGTCACACCAGCCAAGAAGGCACCCGCGAAGCGGAAAGCCAAAGTGTCCGCCACCACCTGACGCTACGTAACGACTCAGCTATGTCAAGGCGCGGCGGATCCCAATCCCGCCCGTGGCCGGCGCCATTCGGATAAGCTCCAGCGAGGGCGCCGGCCTTTGTTCTTAGCGTGGCGGAACTCGCCGGGCGAAGAAACCCCAGCCACCTCAAGCCCGGCGAGCCTAGACCTGATCAAAGTACGCGATCAGGACCGGGATCCACCGGCACCACGACCGAAGCAAGCGCAATGCCAACACTTTGGTCCCGAAATGGGACAATGCCGGGTTCCCTCGCTAGCACCCGGGTTTCTCTTCAGAAAAACCAACGTAGAACAAAAACCCTGTGAGCTTAGGAATAAAACCCGCTCGCAGATCGGGCGGGCCGCTGACGCTGGCGTTCAACCGCGCCGCTCGCGATCCCGGCCGCGTCGTCCTGCGCAGGGCTGTTAGCCCCGCTCGGCCAGCCGGGCAGGGATGCTCGGCCGCAGGTGCACCGGCCCGCCCGCTCCGCGGGCCGGGGGATGTCTTCAGGAAGAAGACGAGGAAGGACGCAGCGATCAGCGGTGTCCCGCAAAACCCTTGAAGGAGCATCCCCATGGAACTGAAGTTTGTCGACCCGCGCGCGCTGAAGGATAACCCTGACAAGGCGCGACGCTCGAAGTCGAGTCCGCAGGCCGACGCGCTGCTGCTGGCTACGATCCGTGCCGTCGGCATCGTGCAGCCGCCTGTCGTCGCGCTGGAGACCGATGGCGGCAATGGCTACGTCATCGATGCCGGCCATCGTCGGGTGAGCAGGCGATCGCGGCCGGTCTCGAAGAGATCGCCGTGCTGGTGATCGAGAGGGCCGAGGATGGCGGCGCCATGCGCTCGCTAGCGGAAACGCTCGCTCACGAGCAGCTCAATCCCGTCGACCAATGGCGTGCGATCGAGCGACTGGTCGCGCTCGGCTGGACCGAGGAAGCGATCGCCGTCGCTTTGGCGCTGCCCGTCCGCCAGATCAGGAAGCTGCGCCTGCTGGCCAACGTTCTGCCGGCCATGTTGGAGCAGATGGCCAAGGGCGACATGCCCAACGAGCAGCAGTTGCGCACCATCGCCTCGGCTTCGCTTGATGAACAGAAGGAGGTCTGGAAGAAGCACAAGCCCTCCAAGGCCGATCCCCAGGTGTCGTGGTGGAGCGTTGCGCAGGGCCTGACGAAGCGCCGCATGTACGCGCGCGACGCTAGCTTCGGTGACGATCTCGCCCAGGCCTACGGCATTGCCTGGGTCGAGGACCTGTTCGCTCCGACCGACGAGGATAGCCGCTACACGACGGATGTCGAGGCCTTTCTTGGCGCCCAGCAGGAGTGGATGGCAAACGCTGTGCCCAAGCGTGGCGTGATCGTGGAAGCCGGTCAGTGGGGCGAGCCGAAGCTGCCGGCCAAGGCCGAGCGTCTGTACGGTAAGGCGTCGAAATCCGATCACACCGCCATGTATCTCGACCGCGACGGCAAGGTGCAGTCGGTCGCGTATCGTATGCCGGCGGTCAAAAAGTCCAGGGACAAGAATGGCGCTGATGTCGAGGCCGATGGCGATGATACGGTCGTTACGGCCAAGCCGCGTCCGGACGTGACGCGCAAAGGCATGGAGATGATAGGCGACCTTCGTACCGACGCACTGCACGAGGCGCTGTCGCGCGCACCGATCGAGGACGACATGCTGATGGCGCTGCTCGTTCTCGCCTTCGCCGGCCAAAATGTGACAGTGGCATCTGGCGCCCGCGACATCTCCTATTACGGGGCGGCAGGCCTCGGCGAACATGCCGCGCGCCTGTTCGACCAGGAGGGCAAGCTCGCGTTCGACATGGACACGCTGCGCATTGCCGTGCGTTCCCTGCTGATCGACGTTCTGTCCTGCAGGGAAAATCGCTCGGACAGCGGCGTTGTCGCCCGTGTCGCCGGCGACGTCATCGCCGCCGACAGCTTCCTGGCCAACATGGGGACGGAGGATTTCCTGTCATGCCTGTCGCGGCAGGCATTGGAAAGCGCCTGCGCGGATACATCCGTCCTGCCCCGTCAGAAGGTCAAGGATACCCGTGCGGCCCTTGTCGAGCATTTCAAGGAAGGCCGCTTCGTCCACCCGTCGGCGCTGTTTGCGCCCACTCCGGAAAAGCTGACCTCCTGGCTGAAGAAGAACCAAGCCAGGGAACAGCCTGACGGCACGCTGGAGGACCAGGACGAGCTCGATGGCGATGCGATCGTCGATCCTGCACATGACCATGTCGGCGACGATGACGCTGCGCAGGACGAGGACCTCACTGACGAACAGATCGAGCCTTACAAGGTGGCCGCCGAGTAGGCGGCTGCGCCTTACCTTTCCCCGAACGATCATTCCGCCGCCGGCACATCACCGGCGGCGGTTCTGTTTCCACCATCAGCACCACGGAGAAAACGATGTCCGCCCAATTGATCTATGACCTTGTTCCACTCGCATCCGTCGTGACGTATTCCGACGGATCCCCACGCCCGCCAGAGCGGCATCGCAAGAAGCTCGCAGCCTGGGAAAATCGCAACGGCGGCGGTCGCCTGATCCGCAAACAGGCCGAGGCCCGCGTCGGCAGTACGACGCTGCCCGCCTCGATCACCCTGCACAAGGGCGACTATGGCAGTCAGGGAACCATTGTGCTGCGCGTCCACCAGACGTTTTCGGTGAACAGCGACCTGAAGTTTTCGGTCAAGGAGCGACCCGCAATCGGCTCCGTCCTGGTGCTCGACCGCGCCGGCGCCGATGCGGAGCTTGTCCATCTTGCCGCCAATCGCGCGGCCGCCGAGGAATGGCTTACCCGCCACGACTATCCCAACGCCGTGTTGCAGCAAGCCACGGCCGACACCGTAGCGGCGGAACCTGTGGAGGGGAGGACGGCACCATGACTGCGCGGACTTCTGAAACCCATGTCGTCGAAACCCCCGGTTTTCCGGGAGTTTCTTTTGGGCGAAGCGCCGATGGGCTTTGCGTTGCCACTGTCGGCGAGCACGCCTTCGCCATGGCTCCAGCCCGTGATGGCCGGCACTATCTTGTCACAGGCTGGCGTATCCGCCGGCCCATGGCCGAATGGACGCGCGGCGATTTCTACGGCCATGTCGGTGAGCTTGCGGATGAGGCGGCGTTTCGCGCGCATGTCGAGGAGAGCGCCCTCCACCAGCAGCAGCGCGCGGCTCTCGGACGTCGCGAAATCCACTCCCGAGCCCACACGCCATGGGGAACGTCGCAGGGAGCGACCGTCTATGCCGAGGGCGTCGTGGCTCACTCGACGGCAGGCCATGGCGGGTTCCATCTGTCGGCGGAGCGAAATCGCAAAGTCCATGAGATGCTCCGTGCCAATGATGGCTGGTATGAAGAGGACTGCCATTGGGCGGCCGTCGCCCAAGCCTTCCCCCAACTCTTCACGGACTTCGAGAGGGCTTGTGCGGAAAAGTCGATCCGCGACTGGTACCCGGATGCCTGGGAGGCGATCCACGGGAGGGTTCTCGAACCCGGCCAATCCGCGAAAAAGGACGAGCGGGCATTTTTCGAGAAGCATACCGATGACTGGATCGTGGTGTCGGCGATCCGTTCCGGGCACCAGCCCGGTTTCACCGAGGTTATCGCGACCCCTGGCGGCAGGCGCGGAGCGGGCACGGAGGAACGTCGCTTTCTCGTTGCGACCGACGAATACCATGTCGGCCGCTTTGGATTCGTCATCGATGTTGCGCGCCACCGCGTCTATGGCGGGCCCTCGAGCTTCATGGATTGGCAGGGGAGGGACACATAATGTCTGTCCCCGATCGCCGCGCACAGCTCTTTCGCATGGAGGAGGCTCGGCGCCACACACAGCGCCAGCTCGATATGATCGACCGGCAGATCATGAGGCAGATGACGGCGATCATTCCGCAATTAAAGCTCCAGCGTATCGGCCACCGACGCCGAAACCCTACTGATGCCCGGGCCTTTCTCGAAAGGTATCGATCGAACCTTGCCGCGATCACACAGGAAAGGCAGCACGAAATCGATGCGCTCTCGCGCAAACTGGCCAGGTAGGACGCTGCAATCGCAGCACTGCGTGACAGGATCCCGCAGGACCTGCTGCGTGCCTGATACTGGTGTCTGCTCAGCGCTTGCGTACGAATTCGCTTCGCAACACCAGCCCCTTGATCGCACGCGATTTTCGGTGAGCCGGATCGACTTGATCACGGTCCCCTGCTTCAGGGTCTGGCCGGCACCCTTGACCTTGAGGTCCTTGACGAGGACGACGGAGTCGCCATCGGCGAGCACGTTGCCGGCGGCATCGCGCACTTCGATGCTGCCGGCGGAAGCTGCAATGGCAGCCATCTCCGACGCTGGTCGCCATTCCCCTGTTGCGTCGTCATAGACGTAGTCGTCGTTGTGACCGGTCATCGCTGCCCTCGCCTCGAGATTAAATACAGTGCGCTGCCAGCCCGACATGGGAGCAGGCCAAAGAGTTGATCCGCAGCGGCGGACCGGCGCAGCTCATCTATACCAGCAGGAGCCGGCGTTCAAACCACTGTCGACCCTCGCGCAGCCTTGCGGGCAGGCGGATCGTGTGGACGCGGGAATTGAACACTGCATTTCCTCGTGCATACCGATATCCGAATTCATCCCTTGCCGGTCTTCACGGCGGGTTTGCTGCGGTCTGAACCGGCGGCTGTCCGCTTCAAGGCCGCTATCGCGCCGCGGGGCGGCCGGATCCCGCCGATCTCGGCAAGGCGGCCCGCGTCCCGCGCAGGGCCAGTGAAGAACTGACCCCGCTTGTCCGCAAGCCAACCTCGCTCGCCTGGCAGGCTCCGGACCCTGAAGCCTCCAGCTTCCGCCGGTTCCTTTTGACCGCACCCGCAAGAAAGACCGGCAAGGGCCGGAACACCTGAAGGGCATCGCTAGAAAGGAAAGCTCAATGTCCAGTTCAACCCGCTCCATCAAGGCCAAGGCCCGCGTCGTCCAGCTCCGCAAGGGCACAACCCTCGAAATGGTCCGGCTCTGCTGCCCGGATGGCCGCCAGGCCACCCTCATTTCCGAAAGCTTCGGCCTCTCCATCCTCGACAGTGACGGCATCCGTGAATTCCATGAGCGCAGTCTGATCGAAAGCGCCGATACGCTCTCCGAGGGCCTTTCCGAAAAGGCCATGCAGATCCACCTGCAAAGGATCGTCGGCTCCCATGTCGGCTCCGCCTATGGAGCAGGCCAGTTCTACTCGAAGGCCGTAACCGAGGCGAAGGACGCCACGGCCAAGCTCGCCAATGACACCCGCGACGAGGACATTGACGGTCCGGTCGGCTTCGACAGCAAGGCCCAGCGCAAGCGCGAATTCGCCGCCGAAATGGGCCTTCAGGCACATGCACTGCGCATGGCGGCCGAGGGCGCCGTTGCCGCCTACGAGCACATCGTCGGCGAGAGCTGGAAGCCCTACGAACGCCAGACCGAGAACCCCGGCCAGACCGTCAACCGGCAGGCAGCCGATCTCCAGATGGCGGCCCTTGGCTAATCCCAATAGGCGGAGCTTCGGCTCCGCCCGCTCCTCTCATACTGAGGCTGGTGTCCCTCGGGGTCGCCGGCCTCTTTGCATGTGCCAAAGGCACCGAACTCAAAGAATGGGGATGGGCTGGTCGTCGGGACCGCGCCAATCGCGGCCGTCACGAATGATGGTCCTGCTCCGGTCCTCGTGCCGCGAAACGGCTGCGCCGTCCTCCACTGACGTTGCGGCCCGCAAGCGATGGTACTCAGCTTCCCCATCGATCGTCCGCGGGTTCGCGGACCTGCGGTCCTGCGCGTGCGGACCTCGTGACGGCCGCGATTGGCGCGGCCTCGAATGGAGGTTTGAAATGGACAGGAAGAGCAACAAGCCCCGCGTCGACATCTACGCGAAAATCACCGATCGTATCGTCGCGGATCTGGAGAAGGGCGTGCGTCCCTGGGTCAAACCGTGGAGCGTTGCGAATACGACCGGTCGCATCACACGGCCGCTCCGTCACAACGGCCTGCCGTATCAAGGGATCAATACACTGCTTTTGTGGTCGGAGGCGGTCGCGAGGGGCTTTGTCTCTCCGGTCTGGATGACGTTCAAGCAGAGTGCGGAGCTCGGGGGTCATGTTCGCAAGGGCGAGACCGGCTCCATGGTCGTTTACGCCAGCCGGTTCACTACGGCGGAAACTGACGCGCATGGCGAGGAAGTCGAGCGGGGTATTCCTTTCCTCAAGGCCTACACGGTGTTTTGCGCCGACCAGATTGAAGGTCTGCCGCCCCACTATCATGCGGCGCCAGAGCCTGCCGCCGATCCTGTCCAGCGCATCGAGCACGCCGACCGTTTTTTCGACAACACCGGAGCGGTTGTGCGGTATGGCGGAGACAAGGCCTATTATTCTCCCTCTTCCGACCATGTGCAGTTGCCGTCGCCGGAATTTTTCCGGGACATGGCTTCATTTGTCGCTACGAGAGCGCATGAGACCCTGCATTGGACATCGGCTCCTCACCGGCTGAACAGGGACCTCAGCCGCTACCACAAGGACCGCACGGATCGCGCGCGCGAAGAATTGCTCGTGGAGTTGGGTGCTGCGATGCTCTGCGCGGACCTCGATATCGTCCCTGAGCTCGAGCCGAGGCCCGATCATGCCGCCTATATTCAGGGCTGGGCCAGCCTGCTGGGCAGCGACAAGCGGGCGATCTTTCAGGCGGCCGCCCACGCACAACGCGCGGTCAATTATCTCCACGAATTCCAGCCGCAGGCGGAAGAATTGGCGAGTGCGGCCTGATGTTACGCGCTCAACTGTTACAAGGGAGGGCCGAGCCCCCCTCGATCCGCTTTCGCGTCATCAGTCTGGGCGCGGGAGTGCAATCGACCCCCTCGTCCTGATGGCGGCACACGGTTATTTTAGCGCTATATTCGTCGATACTTGCTGGGAAGCGGCCGTTGTCTACGACCATCTTCGCTGGTTGCCTCGCCGAATGTGCTGCCCTTTGCGCGAAATCTCCCCAACGTCGCTGAGGGCAAGCATTGGGCATCGATTCCCGCTTTACCCCGGCACCGTCGACCGGGATTTCCATGCGGATAAGCCGAGCCGCGAGGCCATAGAGAAGCGCATAATTCGGCAGAATTGCCTCAACTAGGTCGACATCTTGACGTGGCCGGCTAATGCCAGCTCGACCTTTGGCAAAATGAGGGATGTGCGGCGTGTGGTGGTCCAGTTTGGCAAGCGTCGTTCGCTCGGCAGAGCACACCAGGCTGAGGCCCCGCCTTGCGGCTGGCCCCGTTCGGGCGGTAACCCGGGGCCGAACCCTGATCAGCCGGCTGGTGCCGGCGTCCAGCCCAAAGATGCCTATCGATGTCCGCTATGCGGCCGCTCCTGCTTGAACAGCAGATTATCGGGCTCCTGGGACTCGCCTCGCGGCCCGTCATCGGTCGACCGATATCAGGAGGCGGGTGCGTTTCTTTCCGAGCTGTCCGTCGTTCTACAATGAGGCGTGACGGGGACGGCCAGGCTTGATGATGCCTGACGTTAGTCGAAGTTGCGGTGATCATGCCGATGGGAGCTCGACCGTCGTCTGGCCGGCGGTTTCATGGAAAGGCCCACCACCTGCGTCCTCGATGGGGCTGCTCTGACCGAAGGCCGTCTTCGCTTCGCTGCGCCTCGTTCTCAAACCCGCAACAGCCGGTTCGCGACTTTCTTCCCCTGGCGGCTGCGCCGCCATTCCGCGCGGAACAAGAAAGCCTCCCCCTGGCTGCCCTTCACTGTCGTTGCGGCCCTAAGGACCACCCCATGCGCGCGCGCAATGGGGACCCCGGTGGGTGCGGGCCGATCGCCTCCGGTCTGTCGACCGCCATCGAGGTCGCGGTGGTCGCGACCCGAGAAACTCAAGGAGACGACATCATGGCTACCATCGGCAACTTCACTTCCTCGGATAACGGCTTTGCGGGCACGATCAAGACGCTTAACCTCAACGTCAAGGCCAAGCTGGTCCGCGTCGACAACCCCTCCGACAAGGGTCCCCACTTCCGCATCTTCTCGGGTCCGGTCGAGCTGGGTGCGGCCTGGCAGAAGGTTTCCAGGGAAACCGGGCGTGACTACCTCTCGGTCAAGCTGGACGACCCGAGCTTCCCCGCTCCGATCTACGCTACCCTGATCGAGGTGGAGGGAGAGGAAGGCCTGCAGCTGATCTGGTCTCGCCCCAACCGGGACTGATCGCCTCGACGAGGGCTCCGCCGCAAGGCGGGGCCTTCGGCCTTCCTCAAACGAACGTGGGCAGGCGGAAGGAATCAGCATGACGAAGCGATGGCTGCGGAGCAGGGACTCGGATCCCGTCTTCGCCTTGGCCGACCTGAAGGTCTCCTATTCAGTTTCAGGCCAAGAGGCTTCAATCGCCAGCACATCCAGCCCCTCAATCTCCTGCATCACCTTTCCGGCGATACCGTGCAAGTCACCATACATGCCGACGGTCGCCTCGATCACCACTTGGATCTGCGCCTCGCGCTTGGCCCACAGGCGTGTTGTGACCTTGCGTTCCTTGGCGAGGTCCTCCTGCATATCCGAGAATTTCTCCACGATCGCCTCGACGCGGTGGCGGAACCGCGGGCCGGTCAGATAGCCGTAGACCTGCTCCATTTTGGTGGCCTGACCGTCCTGGGCGAGGCGGGAGTTGGCCAGTTCAATCAGGGATTGCCGAAGCATGATGGCGATCGGGATCGCACATTTGGGATGGGCGACATAGACTCCGTCCACAAGATCGAAGGTTTCCACGCCGGGAGGCAACGCTTCCGAGACCATCAGCGCGATATCCGCTTTCGCGGCTCGTTGATCTCCTCTGAGCTTCCCAAGCCAGCCCTGGCTCCAGTTCTTGGTGCGTTTCGATTCCCATAAAATGGCGCCGCACGGCTGGCCGGCGGGTCCGACCACGCGGTGTAGGACATCTCCGCCGAACTCGCCCTTGGCGACCGGTTCGATGGTGTCCATCGGGAACCGGCTGGCTATGAGGAACTCCAGCTCAAGCTCGAGGACCTCGCCCTGCAGCTGCTGAGAACCCTGTTCCGCACGGCGCTTCAGCTCCTCGATCTGGCGCTGCATGCCGGCTATCTGTTCTTCTTTTTCGGCAACCTTCATTTTGAGGCCGTCTTCGGCTTCGGACCTAGCCTTTACGCGAACGGCGTCCAATCCCTCCTGGATCTTCCTTTCGATTGTCAGCGCCATCTCGCGCTTTTCATCGTCAAGTGCACGCTGCTGTTTCAGGAATTCCGCCTGTTGCTGCTGGGCCTCGGCGAGCTTTTCGTCGCGCGCCTTCAACGTTACCTCCAGCTCGGCAAGCTTGTTATCCCTTTCCTCCAGATCTACCGAAAGCAGCAATTTTGCCTTGCGGGCTTCCTCGACCGCGATTGCGGCACGCTCAAGCTTGATTTGCTCAGCGACCTGGTTGCCGATGTCCTCTTTGGCGGCGTCGATCGCCGCCCGCTCACGTTTAAGCTCTTCCTCCCGGGCCGCCATTGACGCGTTGCTCTGCTCCAAACGCCGATCATACTCCTCGCGAGTCGCGGCAATCAGCGGCGCCGCAAGCGACTCGTTGAGCTTGATCTCCGTTTTGCAGCTTGGGCAGCTGATTGTCGGTTCATTGAGAATCCTGGGCTGGACAGTCATTGGCGGGCTGACTCACTGAGGGCTGATGTAGACCCAGACTATATATTATCGACCGCTTTTGGAAAAGAACAAACAGCGAACATTGGTATAATCCCCAGCGTGCGGACGGAAGGGCTATTTCGTCGTCGAATTCCCGCAAAACGGCACGGTGAATCCCACCGTCTTCTACGAATGACTGTTTCTCTTTTGCGATCTGATCGGCAATCCGCGGGAACTTGACCCGAGAATGAAATTAAACACCGCCTGAGGCTGACCCAGCCCTGTCGCCTGCAGGGCTGCCGGAATCCTCGCTGCGGCTTCGGCCTGGTCGGCAAGCAGCGAGCTTCCGCTAACGCCCACATTTCTCCGCTATTGCGGCGATACATTCCTCGAGACGCTCCAGGCGCGATTTCGCAATACGAAGTTCATTCCCGGCGTCGAAACGTCGATTGCGCCCGTGAGGTGTGGTCGCAATGAGGTTGCGCTCCAGTTCGGCAATGTGCGCACGCACCTGTCGGGCATCGTCCTGACGCAACGCGTTGATCCATCCACGCCCGCGCATCAGTCTTCCTGCCAGCACCCCGATAGTCATGCCCGAGTTATGCCACCGAGACCCTAATTTGCGGCAAGCCGAAACAGTCGAAATTTACTTCCGCTAATGCGATTATATTTTTGACGAGGCGTTCATCCGGTGGAACGGCACCAGGATCGGTGAAGGACCTCTATGGGCCTTGCTCGGTTGAACTCGTGCCCTTGGGCGCGAAGAAACACGTCCATCTGAACCTCTGGTAGGCCTCGAACTCATATGCGGAATGATCGTTCGATAGAACGTCGTCAATCGCTCGCAGAGATGACATAGTGCTGCTCGACTGAGCAAATGCAGGGCCCGCAGACAAGGCCTACATGGCGGATGCGAATAGAAGCCGTTTCATGACAGCTCCTAGAATAGGCAACGTGCCTTCGATTTCATAACAAGCGAGCCGTTGAGCGGGTCCGATAGGATTCTGGACTTTGTGGGTATTTTGGGCGCATTCTTTCGCCGGGGAGAAGGGGCTTGGATAAATCCCGCTACGATGATCGGTCAAGCTCGTTGCGCAAGCGTACTGGCGCAGGACGCTCGCTCGTACGCCGCTGGGCCAGCGTGCCGATGAGACTGGTCTTCGTGACCGTGGCTGCGGCTTCCGCTCTGGTGACGCAGTTTGTCATGCATAACAGCGGATCGCTGCCGGAAATCAATCTGCAGAACGTAATCAAGCCGAGACCGGTAGCAATTTCTGGGGTCGCATCTGTGATCGACGGCGACACGATCGAGATCCATGGCCAGCGCATTCGCTTCAATGGTATCGATGCACCGGAGTCAGCACAGCAGTGCGACGACGCCAACGGCTTCCACTATCAATGTGGCGCGAAGTCCGCCGCCGCTCTCGATGCCTTTCTCGCCGCCTCGCGACCGACCCAGTGCACGTTTGTGTCATGGGATCGGTACGGCCGCTATGTCGGTAATTGCAGGCGGGCCGATGGTGCCAGCGTCGCCGCCTGGATGGTCGAGAACGGCGAAGCTCTTGATTGGCCAAAATACAGCCAAGGTGCCTACGCCATGCTGCAGGAGAAGGCCAAGGCAGCAAGGGTTGGCATCTTGGCAGGAACGTTTGAAGCTCCCTGGGACTGGCGTGCCGACCATCGCGCTGACAACGAACAGCGATCGACGATCGCTCCCCTGCTCGCTGCATCGCCCGGTGCCTGCAACATCAAGGGCAACATCAACGCCCGTGGTGAGCACATCTATCACATGCCTGGCCAAGAGTATTACGATCGCACCGTCATGTCGACCAGCAAGGGAGAGCGGTGGTTCTGCAGCGACGAAGAGGCGGTGGCCGCCGGTTGGCGCAAAGCAGGTGTTGCCCTGCTTTTATACTGCGCTGGCGCGGGCCGTGGGAACGGTGAGTGCTTCGGCAGGGCCCCGAAAGTGCGAGCATGCGGCAGCGTCGAGATCACTGACTTCACGACTGGCGACATCGCGCCAGCGCCGCGTACACGAGCGACTTTGTTCCAAAACCTGGCTCCCGTCACTCTACCGGCTACCTGTCAAGACGGGATCGCTTCTGCGCGTCGGGCGGATCGCGGCTGATAGCCGCGCATCCGTTTGGCGCGCAGCAGCTCGAGGAAAAGGGCGACGGCTTCGCCCTCGGTATCAAAGGAGTGCTGTACCGTGCGGCCGGTGGTTCCGATCCGGCCCCAACGCCGGACCAGGCAGGTCTGGCCGAACAGGGTCTCCTCGATCGACAGTGCATAGAAGCGCGCCATGTTCCGATCCGCGTCGCGGCGTTCGATACAGAGGCGATAGAGCTGCGCGATCATTGCGGACAGAATCGCGCAGCCGGACGCGCGCGTCCAATGAATGGTTTGAATCAGCGGACGCGGATCGATTCACTCTGATGATGGATGGAACCGAACGTCAGTCGCTCAGCAGCGTCTTTGATGGCCTTCCCCGAAGAGATGTAGCCATCCTCGTTGGGCCAGAGTCCTGGGCGGTCGGTCGTACGAAAATCGACGCTGATAGCGCGTCTGGCTACTTCGGCTGCCGAGCAAGGAATTCCGTTATCAAGCCCTGCACCACCTCCTGCATGGTTGTTCTGTTGCGCGCGCAATGGACCTGCAGCTCGATCATCTGCGAGACCGGAATGCGTGTGTGCAGCCGGGCTGTCTCGCCGTCTGTCTTTGGCCTTTCGAGCTTCGCTTTCGCCGCTCTGGCAGACTGGGTTCTCGTCTGCTGCTCCAGGTTGTCGGTTTCGCTGATGCTGGATTCCACAATGGCAGCCATGTTGCGCGAGAACGGATCATCCGAACGGGCACGCGGTTTCAAGGCGGGCAGCGGCAATTGGTTTGCGGTCCGATCGCTTTTCTCGTTCATTGCGGGGTGGCTCCGTTCAGTTTGCGGATGATCTCGGCGGTCAGGGCATTCGTCTGGTCGCGAGCGTCCTGCACGGCCTTGTTCATAGGCTGGACTTCGTAAAGCGTCCCGGCGGTTGCGATTGAGGCGAAGGTCGGCCGTTGCGACAAAAAGGTCTCAAGCACGCTTGCGTTGGCCTGCCGCAGCAGCTGGATCGCTGTGCGGAAGGCCATCGTGTTGTGTTCGATCCCCGAAACCATGTTGAGCATCACCGCGTGGGGAATTTCGCGGTGGCGCCCTCCAAGTGAGCGGATGTGCCGGATCAGACCGAGACATTGCTTGACATCGAAGACGTGCGCTTTCGTCGGAATCAGCACGAAGTCGGCGTTGGCGACGGCCGGGCCGAGTGCAGCCACGGCCGTGCCCTGCACATCGACCAGCAGCAGGTCCTCGGCGTCGGATTGCGCCAGGCGATCGATCAGGTCGTCGGTCGAGCTGATGGGGATGACGTCGATGTTTGAAAGCGCGTACCCGGCTCGGCGACTGTTCTTGCTCCACTCCACCGCGGACAGTTGCGGATCGGTGTCGAGCACCGTCACCCGATGACCGGCGGCGGCGAATTCGCCCGCGAGCAGGATGGTGGTCATGGTCTTGCCGACCCCGCCTTTGGGAGAGGCCACTGTGATTTGCACCGCGCGTTGTTCCGGCATTGTTTTTTCCCAATGTTGCGTACCTTGGCGTCAAGGCGCATAGGCGATTTGGCGCCAAAGTGACTTTCTTGCATTATGACTATGCGCCGATGCAACAAAGTGCCGAGGCGCATAAGTGCCTGTGTGATAATATGAATTTGCACATCGGTGCAATGTCCCAGGATGCATGATCGGCTCTGCATTAATGTGTCAGTGAATCAGTATAATGTTTCGTATTGAATTGACAGGATACGCAATTTGGGTCCAAATTGGCTGAGCAGGTCGTCGCTTCGCTTCGACCTGGACCGTCTTCGACGTGAGGCCCATCCGCCATAGCGAGGAATTTTTGGACACCAGCGCCGCCCACAAGGACACCCGAAAGCGCTCTCGGATCGATATTGGGCCGGAGGCGGGCGCGCTCCTGGATGAGGCCTGCAAGGTGTTCCAGCTTGACCGAGCGGAGACGTTGCGGCGCATTATCCGGGCCAGCCTGGATGTCGGTCCCGCTCTGTCAGCTGAGAATTCACGCACTGTCGCGGCGTTGGCCTCAGAAGTTCGGATGGTCGGCCGAAACCTCAGCCAGCTTCTCCATGCCATTCATTCCGGCCACGCTGCCCCCATGGAGGCGGCGTTGCCGATATGGGAAGCGCTGGATGAGAGGGTGAAAGCTGTCGACGCCGAATTGACGGCGATGACGATCGCCCATGGCCTGAAACTTCGGAAGGCGGCGCATCTGCTGGATGGTGAGGGCGCGTGAACCTAGACCAGTCTTCTATACAGGCCATAGCCGATCGGATTCGCGCGAGCGCGGCTTTTGAAGAAGAGAACCGCAAGCGCCGGCGTTGGGCCCTGTTGTCCTTTGCTGGAAATGGCGATGATGCGTTGTTCAAGACGGTTCGCGGCCGGAAGGGGGAGGGCGGTCTCGGGGCAAGCCAGCCACCGGAACCCGCCGTGCCGCGCTCGTCTCCCGGGGAACTGGAGCCGCCGCGCGGTAAAGCCGGGCGCCTAAACCTCGGCCTGCCAGCGAAGCGACGGAAGCTTGCCGGCGGACCTGCGCCGAGGGCCGCTGCCGACAAGCTGGCGGCCGGGTATCAGCCGGCCGTTCTGAAGGTGATTTCCTACGGGCATGGCGTCACAAGGGCAGCCGCCATCGGTCAATATATCCAGAAGGAGGGCGTCGCGCTCGAGACGCATGACGCGCGTATCCTGGCAACGCAGGAAGCTGTTGCCGAGGAAATGAAACAGTGGGGCAAGGGTTTCGACAAGCGGCGGGAGAGCGAGGATGTGGCGACGTTTCGGCTTTCGCTGGGAGGGCAGGAGAATGCCGAGCGCCTTTCACAGGCAGTTCAGGCAGGTTTCGCCGGCCACGGTTTCGCCTATCGTATCGACACACTGCAGGACGGATCGAGCGTCGCGCGCGTCGTCGCGACCATGGCCGGACACAGCGTCGTGCGGGGTGAGAACGGGGACGACAAGGTGAAGCATCGGTTTCACTTTTCGGATCGACGCCAGCAGGATCGCCAGTTCTCGGCACCGACCCGGGCCATGATCGCCTCGCGGATCTCCGAGGCGCTTGGGGTCAAGGAGGATACCGTTTCGGTGAAGCCAATTGGGGAGCCCAGCCACGGCAAAGCCGGTGTCGTGTTCCAGCTCGCGCGCCTTAGCCATGACGGACCGGCGATCGGCGCCGACGGCGCCGCGATCGCGTCTGAGGAGGCGATTCGGCAGACCGCGCAGTCCTGGGACAAGACCCTGAATTCCTACAAGCCTCGCGACACCATGCACATGATCCTGTCGGCCAAGGCGGGCGAGGACAGGCAAGCTCTGGTAAGGGCCGCACGTGGGTTCCTGCATGAGCAGTTCCCCAATCACAAATTCGCCTTCGGCATGCATGCCGACATGGCCGAGGAGGGCGGTCATATTCATGTCCACGCCATCGTTGCGGTGAAGGGTGAGGACGGTGAGCGCTTGCGACCAGGTCCGGCCCAGCTTCGCGAATGGCGCGCGCTCTATGCCCAGCACGCACAAGCACAGGGCATGAAAATCGTCGCGACCTCCGCGGCCTATCGAGCGTCATCACAAAGCTATGGCCCGCGCGACAAGGCGATTGTGGCCACGGCCGAAAAGCCGCGGCCGGGCAGGGAGGCGCGTGACCGCGCCTACGCCCGTGCAAACCCGCACGTCATCGAGAAAGCCCGCCAGCGGATCGACCACGCGAGGGCCAACCCGATAAAGATTCCGATTTCGGCGCGCCAGCTGCAGGCCACCCAGGCAAGCCTTCGGGACTGGCACTCGGTTGCTGCTTCCCGGCCGGATAACGCGATAGCGAGTCAATTCATTGTTCGGATGACGCAAGCTTCCCGATCCGGTACTGTTGTGGTCGCTATTCGAGATGGAAAGGGTGTTCAAATGAGTTCAGATGCCACCGCGGACCAGATGCGGGAAAACCTAAAACAGATCAACGAGACCGTTAACAAGACAGCGGCCATGATGAACGGCCAGACGAAAGCGGAGTTCTTACGGCGCGCAGCGCCCACCATGGAACTGCTGGCGATCCGGACGGATCTCAAATCCCTGCAGGAAGGCGGCGTCACGCATGTCAGCGAAGACCAGGCCCATCGGATTGCCGGAGCGCGCGCCGAAGCTTTGATCCATCGCGCCCAGGAAATCGAGGCCGCTGAGCGGCTTGAGGCCGATCGCGCTCGCGAGATCCGTAATCGCGCCATCGAGCAGGAGATCCGCGACGAACGAGCCGGATCGGCTGATCCGACCTCGCTTGAGCAGGTTGCGCAAGACCGCGAAATGGTGCGCAACGCCGAAAGCATCGCCGCGAAGGAAGCGCGCGAGGCACAAGCCGCAAGCGAAGCCGCGCGATCATTGGCACAGAATCCTAACGAGCGGCTTGATCCCGAGATCGTCAAAGGCGAACGGCTCGAAGAACTGCAGCGCCTGCAGTCGAGGAGCATCAACACCGCTCCAGTCGAAGGCGAAGAGCCGGATTCACAGAAGCCGCAAAAGCAGTAGTTGCCTCGCCACGCAGCACTGCGTGGGCTCGTTGTTCCCTAAGCCGGACGCTGCAGGGGCTCCGTTCGGCACACGCTCGCGTCCAAACGCGGATGTACTCCGAGGAAAGACGAGGATTAGACATCTCGTGATTATGCAACCTCCTTCACCCGGATTTCTATATCCAGGTGAGCGGAGGCGGCGATGTTGACGAGCGCGTCAAGCGAGAACTTGGCGAGCTTACCGCGCAGCAGATCATTGATACGAGGGCGCGTCAGGCCGAGCCGCTTGGCGGCTTCCTCCTGGGGAATGCCCCAACGCTGGACTGCCTTACGGATTTCGTAGAGCAGCGCCGAGCGCGCTTTAAGGTTTGCTGCCTCCTGTTCGGTGTCCGCCAGGGCATCCCAGACGTTCTCATAGATTTCTACGTTCATCGTTCTGCCTTCCATCGTTTTAGCCGTTGAGCCGCCAGATCGAGGTCTTTCTTGGATGTGGCCTGTGCCTTCTTCTGGAACGCATGAAGCACCAAAACGCGGTCCTCTAGGGTCGACAGATAGATGACGCGAAACGCTCCCGATGCCTCCCGAACCCTGATTTCCCTGACGCCGGCCCCCACGATCTGCATAGGTTTCCAGTCGTCGGGATCGTCGCCGCGCTGGACAAGTTCGAGCTGCCAGCCGGCCTCTATCCGCGCATCGTCAGGAAACGCTCGAACATCCGCCCGGCTGCTTCCAAGCCATTCAATCACCTTCATCGGGGTGCACTGTATCGGTTTTGATACATGTTGGGTAGAGTGAAAATCAATCGCGTTTTACGGACCAGCAATCAACTCACGTCCCCACCAAGAACCGGGAGGCGCAACGAAACGGTTCGATGCGCCCGCCATCGGATTAGAGACGCTTCGTCTTGTTCTCACTCGACATAGGCACCGAAGGCACAAATCGCTCATTTGTATTCAACTGAATTTCACGTCCTAGCGATCGCCGTGACGTCTAATTTGATCCTGCAGCGCCTCAAGAGCGGCTGACGGTAGCCCGTCGACATCTCCGCTATCCACTGACGGTGACAGGGAACGAGCGCCGGCCTCCACTTCCTGATCGAGCGATGCGAGCAGCGCGGCGATCGACGTGGACTTGTTTCCCGGCCGGACTTGGAATTGCAAGACACTCGCCTTGCCTTCAGACGCACTCGGGTCGGACGTCTTTGACGCTGCCGGCGCCGATCGCCGGCCAAGCGTGGGAAGCGGCCGCGGCGCATCATCAGCCGTCTGATCGGCCCGCTTCGGCTTCAACTCCGGAACTTCAGCGGCGACCTCGCTCTTTGCTTCAGCCTCACCGCCCGTTGAAAGGCCTGAGCTTAGCAGCACCTGTGGTGCGTCCGCGCTGTCGCTCTTTACTTTCGGCTTTAACGCGACGGGATCAGCCCTTTCAGCCGCAGTCGCACGCGGCACCGCATCGGCATAGGCTGTATCGCCCGAAGCCGACGCTTCGACGGTATCAGGTTCCCCCAGCTCGAAAGGGGCCGCCGGCGCGTTGTTAGCCGCCGCTTCGACCTCCGCCATGGAGCGCAGCGGAAGATCCTGCCATCGTGAGAGAGGCGGAACCTTCAAGCGCCGGTGGCGAAATTCCTGATAGGTCGCCTTATAGGGAGCGTCCTTATAATAGGTGATCTTGCGCACCCTGAAACCAGGGGGGCTCGAGCCCAGAACCACGGCCTGCTTCGCCGGCATTTGCCGAAGCTCCGCCGCCGTCCGGAACGGCCTTTCCTGATAACTTAAACTCTTGTCTCGGGCCCCAAATATACCTTGACCAGCCCTGATGATCGGGGTGGGCACCTCGATCGTGGTCGGTCCCAGCATTACAGAGACATGTTCCGAGGTCTCCACGTCGTTCATGCGGATGAAAAGCTTCACCTGACACGCGGTCACCGTGGTGTGCCGCGTCGCTTTTCCATAGACTTCGTCAAGCTGGGCAAGATCCTGCAGGATCAGGACCATGCGAAAGCCATAGCCCGCGTTGATCGCCAGCTTGGAAACGATGGACTCCATTTTGCCGAGCTGGCGAAACTCGTCGATCATCACCAGGACCTGATAGGGCTCGTCCGGGCCTGGTGAGGAAGCCATCAGCACATCATGGATTTGCTGAACCAGGAGTTTGATGATGGGCCGGAACACGTCGAGCTGCGCCACCGAGCAGCCGATGAAGAGAGCCGTCGGGTCCTTGCGAAACTTCGAGATATCGAAATCGGTCGACGCCGTAGCGGCTGCAACGAGATCATTGGTCCAGGGGTTGAGAGCCGCCGTCAGGTTGAAGTAGGCCGAGTTTCGCGTTTCCTTTTCCAGCGCAATGAACTGGTTGAGCCCGTGCACGACCCACGAAGGCAGATATTTTTCCTCCTCATTGCGGATATTCGTCAGCACTCTGAGAAAATCCACGCCGGTCGAAAGAAGCATCGCGACGGCGCGCAAATGACGCTGCCCCTCATAGCGTGGTGACGTCAGCACATAGCCGATCATGGCCGAAAGCAGCTGCCGGCCGGCGCGCGCCCAGATCTCGGAACTTCCTGTCGCCTCGGGGATGATGAAGGAGGAGACCACCGCGCAGTCCGTCGGCATGCGCGCATCGCGCCGGATGAAATCCAGCGGATTATAGCGATGCGAATCCTGCTCGCCGGGCGAAAAGAAGAAGACCTTGTCGCCGAGAGCCTGCCGGTGCGCACCGAACGCGTCGAAGTTCTCCCGCTTCGGATCGAACCACACCGAGGATCCTCGCCACATATAACCGTTCGGAATGACAAAGCTGACGCCCTTGCCGGATCGGGTCGGCCCGACCACCAAGACGTGCGCGGGCTCGTCCGAGCGGATCGTCGCCCCACCCATCTTGCCGAGGATCAAGCCTTGCTTTGCCAGCAGGTTTTTCCTTTCGGCGTCCATGATCGTGCCGAACCGCGCATTGCCGTAGTGCTTTGGCTTGCGGTTGATCAGGCTTGCAAAGATCAGGCCGACGCCGATCGCCACGACAACCGCGACCGCGATCGCGCCCCGGATGATCGTCTCGCCCTGCGTGGGATGATAGGCCAGGCGCTGGCTGAAATGCTGCCAGGCAACGAACAGGCCGCTTAGGCTGCGTTGCGCGTTCTGGTATTTTAGAAGCCCCCAGCGCGAGGCGCCTTCAGAGGGCAGCGCGGGATTCCACCGCCATGTCGCCACCAGCTCGTAGGCCAGGCTCCAAAGGGCAAAGAAGGCGGCGAGGCCGATGAGGCCGAGGAGAAGCCTATAAGCGAATACGCGAGACATTCTGGGGAACCTTTCTGGCGGCTCTCCATTCGGTCATGCGGTTGAACCAGATCGCCGAAGTTCCGCGCCAGCCGCCCCGGCGCGTTTGTTGGATCACAATCGGCAGGACCGACCGCACGTAATCGATGATTTCTGCCTTGCTCAGCCCGAGCCCAGCCTGCATGACCATCAATGCTAGCTGCTCAAACGCACCGGTCGGGCTGTCCGCATGGATCGTCGTGATCGATCCGGGATGACCTGTGTTGACGGCGCGCAAGAATGAATAGGCTTCCGCTCCCCGGATCTCGCCCAGGAAGATTCGATCCGGCCGCAACCGCATGGCGGCTTGCAGCAGCGTTTCAACGGTCACGTGCGCCAGGCCCTGGTCGCCCTTTGATGCGACGAGGGGCAGATAGTTGGGCTGGTGTGGTTTAACCTCTCGCGTATCCTCAATGGTGAGGATTCGCTCATCCGAAGGCACCTCGTGCAAAATCGCGTTCAGAAACGTCGTTTTGCCCGACGATGTGCCTCCTGAAAGCAAGATCGAATACCGTTCCCGCACGGCCAGGCGGAGGAAATCCTCGATCTTGCCGGCGTCGAGATATTCGCAAAGGGCGCTGTCGGTCTCGCTCAATTCGCCGGGATCCTGGACGGAGATCGCATCGAACGACCCCCGCTTCCGGTAATCCTCAAGGCGCATATCCTTCACGACCTGCTTGCGGATCGCGAAGGCGCCTCCTGTCGGCGTTGCCGGCGCAAGCACGCCCTGGAAGCGTTCGCCGCCGGGGAGGGCGGCCGAAAGCAAGGGATTTTCCTCGCTGATCGATTGCGAGGATGATGCCGCTATACGTTCCATGAGGTAAGTGATCGCGGCGCGGTCGAGCTCGGGGACGTCGAAGGGCTCCATATGTGTCGAGCCAACAATTTCGACCCACACAAGTCCAGGCCCGTTTGCACAGATTTCGACCACGCGATCGTCGTCGAGCCAGCGCCGCACCGGCTCCAGCGCCTTATTTAGAAAGACGGTTCTTTGCTGCCCGCTCACGTCGTATCTCCGTCAACGCCTCGCGCACCGGGTCCGGATAGAACTCGGAAAAATCGAGGTCCCGGCGGACGAACACCATGATGCGCGACCCCTGATCGACATGGATCGTGGGCGCGATGTTGATTGAATTTCGAAGCGCCTCTTCGGCAATGCGATTGAGGCTTTGCGAAATCTGTTGCGCGCCGATCTGGCGCGCGCTCTGCAGGTATTGGTTGGGCTGCGTCTGGATTGTCACCGTCTGTCCGGTCTGCGGGTCCGTGTAGGCCTGGTTGGCGTTCGACCCATTCTGGTCGTTGCCAAGGTTGGCGATGAATTGCGTCGCACCGCCCACGACACTTAGAAGGATCGCCGAGCCGAACCGCTCGAAATAATGGTTGTCGACCTCGCCCGGCATGCCGCTGGGACCGAGCTCGTCGGTGCCGGTCGAGCCGAGCTGCACCGACATGCCGTCCGATCGAAGCAGGCGTGTCCACACTATGAACACCCGCGTTTGGCCGGTTGCGAGACCACTGCGATATTCACCGATAAGGCGGGAGCCAGCGGGGATCAAAACCCTGCGACCGTCGAACGACCACACATCCTCCGACACGACGGCCCGAACCATACCGGCAAGATCGCTCTGGATCGCGGTCTCGAGTACGCCCTTGATCATCGTCCCTTGGGCGACCAGAGCGTCCGTGCGCGGGTTCATCGTGGCTTTCGATGTATCCGCTCCGCTCTGGCTCGCCCTTGCCAAAAAACGCCGATTGGGGTCCTCCTCGCCCTCGCCCTCGCCCTCGCCCGCATTTACGGCCGCCGCTGCATCCGCTCCATTGCCGCCGAGCGCTGATGCACTGCCAGGCGCATCGCCGCTATCGACGACGAGCTGCTTGGCGCGCAAGCGCTCCCATTTGCGGCGCTCCTCTTCTTCTTGCCTGCGCCGTTCTTCCTCAGCCAGACGACGGGCCTCGGAATCATCCTGCACCTGTGGTGGAGCTGCAGGCGGTTGCAAGGCTGGTGGAGGGGGAGGCGGAGCCTCGACCGTCGCCGGCGGCTCCGCGGGAGCCGCCGGGATTTTCAGGGTGCCGTTATCAAGCTGAGGACGCGGCGTATCGAGCCCCGGTGCGGGAAACTGTGTGGTGTGAAACTCCTCGCCATCCGACGCCGTCAACAGCGGCTTGTCTGGCGCACGCGTCGCCGCATAGATCATCCAGCCGGCGAAGACCACCGCACCCAGCGGCACCACGATCTTGAAGAATGTGCTCGCCCCGAATTTTGGCGGGGCGACCGCCGTGCCTTCCTCGGCGAGCATTCTGTACTCATTGGGAGATGGCATCAGGCCCCCTCACTTTCCGAACAGTCCCACCGCCGACACGCTGCGGCTCGTAAGGTTCAAGCCCGGTCGGTTCGTTCACATTGTTCAGTCTCAGATTGAAGACGCAGGTTGCTTCGTTGCCATTGCGCAGCGTCCATTGGTAATTGACCTTGTCGACGACGATGTACGCGCCCTCGCGGCGATAATTCACAAGCGTCTCATTGCGCTCGCTGTCGACGACATAGATCGCCGGCACTTCCCTTGCCGGATCGAAGCGGAACCAGGTCTTCACGCCGTCGTCGTAGATCACGAGCGGCTTATTTGCCGACGACCCCTTATAGGCATAGGACGAGTTGGCGTTTTCGGCCTTGAAACCCTGCCGGTTCGGCTGTGCCGCCCGGGCCTGGGCCTCGTCCATCAGCGCCGCGTCCGACACGTCTTCGGGATAGCGGAACTTGATCGCATAGACTTGTTGCGCAACCGGCCGAAACTCGCCGTTGAGGAAGAACACATAGCTGCGCTTGTTGGTCAGGACGTTGAGATTCCCGCCCGCATTCTTCTCGATCGGCTTCACAAAGAGCACATTGCCCTTCTTGTTGGGCTCGATGCTCCAGGCCGGGACGTCGCCAGCGCCGAGGGTTTCGATTTTCTCGTCATCGCCGAATTCGATCATGGTCGAGGCGCCATAGCTGGCCGGCACCGACACCACATCGTCCTTCTGATACCAGACGAAGCGAATGCGACTGTCACGAGATCCCGCCCGAGGGGTCTGTTCGGCAAGGGCCGGCTGAACCGCGCAAACGCCGAGCCCGATTGCCATCAGGATGCCGGCGACCTTCATTGCGGTGTCTCCGCGGTGGGTGCCGGCGCCGTCTCCTGATCGCGCCGATATTCGAGCACCTGGAAGCCGAGCGGATTTTGAAAGCGGATCTCGTTTTTTGCCGGCACGCCGGTGTAGCGGAACCGGATCAACGACACCCAATGCCGCTGCACGGTGTTCGCCTGGCTCTTTTCCTCCGTCATGAACCGGACCAGGGCGGTCCTTTGGTTGGGAAATGTCACGGACTTCACGGTCACCGCCACGACGGTGTTTCGCCCATAGAGCACGACCGGGTTCGTCACCTTGTTTGCCGGGCTGAAAAGCTCGACGAGCTCCCTCGAGGCATCGCCGGCGCTCAGCAATTGCGCGAGATCGAAGTTGTCCTTCAGCGCCTTCGGATCGTAGGTCTCGCGAGCCTTCACATAACGGACGATATCGAACATCCCCATCGACTCGTCCTGCTGCAAAGGCCCGTCGGCCAGCGGCCGCTTGACCTCGACAAACCCGGTGGATTTGTCGACCACCACCATGTAGGGCTCATAAGTCTTGAGCGGCAGCGCGAGGATCAGCGCGCCCACCGCTGCAACGGCAATGACCGAGGCGACGCTTGCGACACACCACGCCAGAGATCGCGACCAGCGATTGCGCCGGGCGATATCTTTTTCCCAGATTGCCGCATCCGCGTAGTACGGCAAGGGAGACTCGGTTTCCTTCGCCGGTCCCCCAGCGCTTTCCTTCACATCGCTCATTGGTGCCCCAAACCTATGCGGGATCCGTCAGCTTTCGGGAAAGCCGTGCATATTCCGCTGAATCCTCATACCTTCTCTGTGCGAGGCTCACGCGTGCCCGCTCGCGACCCACTAGGCGTTCCTGCCGCGTGCTCCAGCCCAAGCGTCCCATCAGCCTGCGCTGACCGGCTTGGCCCATCGCTGCGAAGGCGCCGCCGTAGAAGCGCCCAAACGAAGGCGTTCCAATACCAATTCCGCCCGCGAGCGAGGCGGCAACGTTGGTGATTTGCGACAGCAGCAGCACGCCGACGAGGCAGATCAGGATCAGCGGCGCGGCTTCGGTCAAGGTCGTTGTCGCAGCACCATTCGACCGGTTGACCGCGTCGAAATAGGTTTGGGTAATCGAGATGAAGAAGGCACAGAAGGCGTAGACCAGAATTTGCACGCTCATGTACTGCACGATCGCGGTTATCCAGCCGGCAAAGAACCGGGTCGTATAGCCGAACAGCATAAGAATGATGAACACTGGGGCGAGCGCCAGCAAAAGCCAAAGAAAGATCTTCGACAGGATGATGAGGAAGATCGCATAGCCGATGAGCAGCGCGCCGACGACAAGGATGATCGCCGCCAGTACGTAGCCGCCGAAGTTCAACACGCCAAGGCTCTTGATAAAGGCGGAGGTGGAATTGGCGAGCGAATCCCAGATGTTTTGCAGGGCCGTCTGCACGGAGTCGACGGAGTTCAGCCCGGCCGATGTCCCGGTCACATTGGCCGAAACGCTCGTGAGAAGGCTGTTCCCGATCGCGGAAGGTGTCTCATTCGCGAACGAATAGGCATATGTTTGAAAGTCCCCCCAGCTCGTCGCCAGAGCGTAGATGACGAAGGCGCGGAACAGCCGCCAGACCATCTCTTTTCCCGATCCAGTCGAGGTTCCCTGCCAGATGCTGATGGCCCAAAATATCACGTACAGCGTCAGCATCAGGCCGGCGACACCCCCCTGTCCGCCGCCGGTCAGGGCCGACGCGAGGTTCTGGTAGGCTTGCGATACATAGTTATTGCCGAACTTGTCGACCTGCTGCAGAAGCGTCGTGACATTGAAGTTCATTTTTTTGCCGTCCCCCCTGGAAACAGAGATGGATCACTATTGAGTGCCTTCATCGGACCGCACTCGAATGGGTTCTTCGTTTCTGTTCTTGGTTCAGGCGCCGCGAACGCCATCGGCTGCATCGGTCCCTCGTCGCGCGAGCATGGAGCCTTGAGCGGCTTGTGGCCGCACCCGGTCGCGACAGCGCCAATGATGGCGGCCGCTGATAGAAGAAAGCGCACCGTCATTGGCCGGATTTGTATTCGAGCCCCCGTGAGGCCTGGGTGATCAGGTTCATACGATCGATGTTTTCCTGATTGGCGGCCGCAGTAGCTGTGTTCACCGCGCCGATCAGCTCGTTCACGGTCAGACCCGTTTGCACCATGATCTGGCTGTTCTGATCGATCGAGCCCTTGATGTCCTGCGCCGTGCCGATCCGTTGAGCGCCCGACTGAAAAGCGCTGGAACGGGTCTTCACCCCATTTTGCGAGGAGTCGACCAGTCCGGTGACCGTGGCCGCGACGTTCACCAGGGCGCTGTAGTTCTTATCCATCTGCGTCGTCTGGCCATTGATCAGGCCCGAAATGGTTTTCACCAGCTGCAAGCCATTGATCATGTTCGAAACGATGCCCTGCGATCCATTGCCGAGGCCGGCGAACGACAACGAGCCGCCCGAGATCACGCTACCAAGCGAAGGCGCCTCCCCCATGGAGAAGCCGCCATTGCCCAAAGCCATCTGCGCGAGCTGGCCGGCCTGGCTCGACCGGTCGCCGGTGACGGCCTGCAGCGTCTTTTGCGTATAGTTCATGATGTTGCGGTCGGTGTTGAGGATCTCGCTCGTGGCCGACGCAATCTGGCGTGCCTGCTCCAGATTGGCCTCATCGATCGTAGGCACCTGCGCAAAGGCGATGCCGCCCAAGCCAAGCAAGAGTGCCGCTGTTAACGGAATTCCACGCATAGCCCTCTTCTCCTATTGAGCCTGATATTGCTTGATGGCCGACATCAGTTCGTCGGTCGTCATTGTCACGGGAGCGCGATTCGCGTCCCGTTGGATTTGCGAAAGCACGGGCGAGACGTTTTCAACCGTGTCGGTCGTGCGCGGCGCCGTGCATGTGCCGTCCGTCAACGGGCAGCACGGGTTGCCGGCCGTGCCGCCGCCGCTCGTAGCCCCGGGACAGCTTGTCGAGCCACCCGAACCAGGCGGCGGGGACGCGGGAGTGGGCACCACCAGGCCGGAGGATCCCCGACTTGTCAGTGTGGCAGTGCCGATGTTGCGCACGTTGAAAGCTTGGGCGAAGAACCCTGTCGCCTGGATCACCTCGTTGAAGCTCAGCCCGCCTTGGGCGCGGATTGCGCTGTTGCGGTCGAAGGCTTCCATGACCGTTTTGTCAGTCCCGATATCCTGACCCATGGTCTCGAAGGACTGCCTATTGGGGGCCACCGTTGACATGCTGCCATTCATGCCGCCGAGAACCTGACCGGTGATATCCAACTGGCCCCTTTCGCCGGCATTGCCGCCGATAGCGCCCGATCCCGACCCGGTCGAGTCGAACGCCGAAGAGCCCTTGATGTCCGGATTGGCCTCTTCCAAGGACGCCCGGCCACTCGCCGGATCGACCGAAGCCTTCGGGCTCTTCACGTTCTGCGCCTTTTTGGGTGTCGTTACCGAGCAATTGACGCCCTGCGTGGCGGACTTGGTGTCCTCCTGGATGAGCTTGATCTGAACCTTGTCGGCCTTGTCCTCGCTCCGCTGCGACAGAATAGGGCTGTCAGAAACCGGCACGGCCGCCATGGCCGTCGATCCCGCGAAAATCGTCACAAGGGCGGCCGTCGTGCCCATAATGGTCTTCATTCCGGGTCCCTCCCAAGAAAGATTGGCAACCAAACCTGCGGATCGTCGCCGACACGCGCGCGTAGCGCGTCGAGCTCCTGAACCGTCTCAATTCGACCGGAGAGGATCTTGATCGCATCAGGCATCGCGCCCAGATTGAGGCGCGCAATGACGCTGTCCTGATCATGCTTGATCAGGAATTTGCGGGCTTCGGGCGGGGTTTCGCGGATCCATTTGATCTCGCGCTCCGACAGCCCGAACGCCCTGTGCGATTCCTCGTCGGCCTTCGGGTTGGGGAAAAAAATATTGGTCGGCGTCTGTTCGATCAGCGTGTTGGCGATCGATGACTTCACAATGTCCGCCGCTGACTGCGTGCCGAAGCCAACGATGCCATTCAGCTTACGAATGGTTTTCAGCTTGTCCTTGATGAAGTAGCTGAAAATATCATTGTCCAGCAGCTTCCAGCCTTCATCGAGGAAGATCATGACCGGTTGCCCGTCAAGCAGCTCCTCGATGCGATGGAAGATATAGAGCAAAGCCGCCGTGCTGGTCGTTGCGTCGCTCAACACGCTCGTCATGTCGAAGCCGAAAATGGACGACATCGAAAACGAGTCTTCCGCGTTGTTGAACAACCAACCGCGCTGATCGCGCCTCATCCATGGCTGCAAGCGCGAATAGAGATCGTCATCGCCGGCGCGCATCGCACCGCGCAACAGCTCGGCGAACTCCTCCATGGTTCGACCTTCGGTCGGCGCGCTCGCCACCTGAGCGATCGCGTTGCGGATGACTTGCTCCTCCCGCGTCGAGTGAGCGTGTCCGTCGGATCGACGCAGCATGAAGCTGAAAAGCTGGAAGAGAAATTCCCGGTTGCGCGGCGTATCGGGCAGGCGCAACGGATTGAAGCCGGAAGGCTCTCCGGCCTTCAAAACCTCATAGCGGCCGCCAAGCGACCGCACGAAGATATCCAGGCCACGGTCCTTGTCGATCATCACCAGCTTGGGGCGCGGCGTGATGCGCTGCGCCTGTGCCGCGAGAAAGCCGAGCAGCACCGTCTTGCCCGAGCCCGAGGGACCGTTCAGAGTGAAGTTGCCGAGGTCTCGAACATGGAAGTTGAAGAAGTAGGCCGTTTGCGACGTCGTCTCGAGGACGCTTATCGGCGTTCCCCAATGGACCCCGCCAGTCCGGCCGCTCGGATAGTTATGGAAGGCCGAGAAGCCCGCCATGTTCTTCGATGAGATCATCGACTTGCGCGCCACATAGGCGAAATTGCCAGGCAGGGTGGCCCAGAACGCAGGTTCACAATTCAGGTCCTCGCGAACCCACAGGGCGGATACCTCCGTCAGCGCGGTGCCGACGTCGGTCACGCAGCGCGCCACGTCGTCCATGGTTTTCCCAAGGCACAGCACCGTCAGATGATGCAAACCATAGAGCGCTTCCGAAGATAAAAGCTCATCGCGCGCTTCACCAAGTTGATCGGCCACGATCGAGCCGGCTTCATCCGACATGTCGATCTTGCGCCCGACCCGCTCCATCTGGGTCAGCGCCTGGGGCTTGTCGATGATGGCGAAGGATTGCGTCACGATGAATTCGTGCGGCACCTTGAGCATGGGGTTGAGCATCCCCGGTCCCGTGATGGAGGGGTACTCGCCTACCGAAATGATGGCACCGTATCGCGTTTCGCCAGGGAACGCCCCGCGAATTTCCAGCGCATTCGGGCCGAAGAACAGCCGCTTCGTCGCTAGCGCCTCCGCGAGTTTCATGCGCGGCAGTGCCATCGGCCGTGGAAATCCGCCATTGACGAGCTGCACCAGGAATTCCAGCGGCTCGGAATGCCAAACGTCACTGCGCTTGACGACGGTGAGAACCCGCGCGCCATACGCCTGCAGGCTCTCTCGGACGGCTTTCATCACGTCCGTGAGTTCGATCAGCGCCCGCTCCTCGCTCGAAGAGCGACCGTTCGCAGCCCTTCGTCCCAAAAGCTTGCGGATCACGAGATCCGCCGTCCCGACCGTGCCTTGCAGCTCGCGCCGCACGATGGTCAGGTAGATATCGTTCACAAACATGCGCTGGGTGCGCAGGGCCGCCGTATAGCGCTGGTCCAGCTCTTGGCAGAACTTGTTTTCGAAGCTCGACTCGATCGCGGGCTTCACCTCGCGGCGCACGATATGCGAGTAGATCGCATAGCGGGAATTCGCCAACCCCCGAATGAGATCGTTGCGGCCGAGCAGGCGCGAATTGATCTCGGCGATATCGATCGTCTCGAAGCACAGTCCGCTCATGTGAACGAAGGACATCAACATGCCGTCCTGCGTCTTGATCACCTCGTCGGACACATGCCGCGAATAGGGTATATGGGCCGAAACCGGATTCTCCCGACGAGACACGGCCCCGAAACTCAGTTCATCGCGAAGAGCCCGCGCGATCGCCACGGTCACACCCGATAACTGCGCGCACCCCAGAAGCTGGCGCTTCGGGGCGGCGTCTTGCGTGAACGGATGAACATGATCTCGATGAACATGGGATCGCGCATGATCGCGATCCTGGCAACCGCATAGAGCGGCACGCAGATAGAGAGCATGACCAGATTATGGGTTGCGAGGAACACGACCGCCGTCAGCACGCCTATGAACCCCGCAAGCTCGTAGGGAATGCCGAGCACCGTCGGCGCTCGGGTCAAGCCCTTGACCAGCGGAGTGATCAACAATTTGGGCTCGCCAGGATCGATCCGGCCGTCTGCCATGCCGATCACCTGCCGACCGCGGATTGAAAGAATTCGACGATCTGGGCCGAGCCGAAGACCAGCACGATACCCAAGACCCAGCTTCCGGCCACAAACCATGACAGGCGTGCCGCCCAGGCCATGAAGCCCATGAAGATGCAGAACAGAACGGCCAAGGCCGTCGCGATCGGACCGGTCAAGGTCTGCACCAACGTCTGTAGCGTGCTTTGCACCGGCTGGAGATTTCCGCCCCCAGCCATCGCCTGCGTTGCCAAGAGCATGAGCGGCATCGCCACACCAGTGCTGCGTGCAGCAAACATCTTCCACAAGGTCATCAAAGCTTCTCCTCAGTCAAAGTTTTGCACCATCCCGCCTTGCCAGACCGGCGCCGTCGCTTCGCGAGACGTCATTGTGCTGCCATTGCGGGAGTTGGCGCGGGATGTCGGATCATTTCGTTGATCCGCTGCGCCGGCCGCAGCCGGTTGAACGCCGGCCAGGTCAAGGCTCACCGCCCAGGCGGGCATCACCGCCTCAGACCCGACCGATGGCCATTGGTAGAAATCGTTGATGACGTTGGCGACGTAGCCGACCGTCTCGGGGTAGGGCGGCACGCCCTTATATTTGAGAACCGCGATCTCGCCGGCATTGTAGGCGGCGAGCATGTATATCGGGTTCGGAAATTTGCGATGCAGATCCCGCAGAAAGCCGATTCCACCTTTCACATTATCCGCGGGATCGCAGATATCGACCCCGTAGCTTACCGCCGTGGACGGCAGAAGCTGCATCAGGCCATAGGCTCCTTTGGGCGATAGCGCACCGGAATTGAAGCGGCTTTCGGCCCGGGCAACCGCGAAGACGAGCGGCGGAGCAAAGCCTTGCTGGCGCGCGACCGTTTCGACGATACGCTGTCCTTCTTCCTTCGGCAGCGCAGCGACGCCGGGGCAGGGGTTGTCAGCCAAGGTCGGTGTCACCGTAGCGGCCGCGCTGTCAGCACCTCCCGCCGCACCGATCCGCTGAACGTCCTGGCTTTCGACCTGGTAGGCCGGCATCACCCGGCCTTTGGCGTCGACGGCCGCATTGACGATGCGACCGGTGGGTGCCGTGACGCTGCCCTGGAAGTTCCGGGAAGCTTCCTGTGCAGACGCCGCTTGGCACGTCACCAGGATCGCACCCGCTGCAAGTACCGTTTTGCGGGATCGAATCATTAAAATAATCCTACGCCGTTGCCGATTCTGGAATGCTGAATTAATACAATGAACCGATGAACCGCAATCGCGAAAATGAGGCTGGCACAATGAAAATGAGCAGAGTTCTTCCCGTTGTGGCGTTTTTGCCGCCCTTGTCGGCTCTGTCGGCGGCACCGGCCCATGCTGATGACTTTGGCTGCAAGGTCTTGCTGTGCATCCTCAACCCGCAGGGTTGGGCGAGCGTCGGCGAATGTGTGCCCCCGGTCGAGCGCGCTTTCCGTATGGTCACGCAGGGGGAGCCCTGGCCTCAGTGCCCCGAGGCCGGCAGTTCCGGTCGTATCGGATATGAGAAATTCAAACCCTGCCCGGACGCCACGACCGCCGTCTCGCCCGAGACGGAATCGAGCGGAAGCGACAACAGCTCTCGCTCACAAACTGTCTACAAGCCCGACAGCAACGGCGCTTTCTGTGCTCCGCGGAATGCGACGAATGCCTCTTGGGGCACTTACCCGAGAGGTTCGGGTTACGGTGCGCGTCCAACATCGGCTGTGACGCCGCGCGAGCAGAGGACGGAGCCAAACTATCTCGATCTCACGACGAGCGACGGCAAACAACGCTTCTGGTTCGATCTGAGCAGGTATCAATAATGAAGCCTGGCTTCGCCGCCGCCGGCATTCTCGCGGCCTCCCTCGCCGGTGTTCCGGCATGGGCCGAGGACAAAGCCAATCCCTGGTTTCCGATTCCCGCTACGGCATCTTTCAGCACCGGCGACACCTGGACCTATGCCGGTGAGACCCACCGTCTCTACGGCGTTCAAGCCTGCCTGCGAGGCACTCATTTCACAAATGGGGCAGGCGGGCGTGTCGATTGCGGGGAGGCAAGCCTTGCCATGCTCGTCTCTCTTATCCGGGATCTCAAACCTCAGTGCTACACGGCCGCCTGGCGGGCCGCGACCAAAACGCGCTTCGTCGTTTGCGTCGCACAGCCTACTTCAGGATCCGCGGCCGGTTCTCGCATCGATCTCGGCACGGCGCTGATCTCGACCGGCTGGGCTTTTGCGGCCGTCACTCCGAACGGCGCTCCGGTTCATGCTCCCTATATCGTCGCGCAGGAGGTCGCTAAAAAGCAGCACCTTGGCCTGTGGCAGTTCGCCGACGTTCCCGATCCGAATGCCATCATCCTCCAGAAAATCCGCAACGCCTCTAACGCGGCTGGTCAGTCTTCGGATCCGCCTGCAAATCGATAACCGATCCCCGGCGTGCTGCATCACACATTCTGTAGGGGCCATCGTAGGCGACGTCTGGAGAAGACGCGATCGCAACGAGTCTGGCTGCGCGCTAAGCGGCGATGAGCGTATCAGATTGACGGCCGTTTCGGTGATTTTGAACGCGGAACGACAATACGCTTCTCTGCGTCGATAGTTGCTAATGTCCGGCATGCCCCGCCCGCATCAACGACCTTCATGCTCATCCCATCGGTGACGAGGCGCTGGTCCAGACAGCGATCCGCCTCCGTAAGGCGCTTGGCGCCAGCGCTCGATCTTGCGGTGTTCATCCAAATTGAGGGAGTAGCTACGTTTCATGCACCGATCGTTGCATGCGATAGCCATTGGGATCGCTGCGAAGTCGCATTCAAGATAAAATGACCCCGCCGCGCCGGACTCTATTCCGCCTGACCTGGCCGGGCAACGCTCTGGCTAGGTCCAGACTGGACCGAACCCTTGACAGGGTTCGATCCACGGCGGCCGCGGCCCCCTCACGCACTGCCGCGGTTCACGTGTTCGGTCGATGTTCCAAAGCCTGCCTGTTAGCCGGAGCCGAAAGCCGCTGCTGTTTGTCCGGTAGCGCCGGCTGGGGGCCGCTTGCGTCCCAGCACCAGGTCTCAAGCTCGCAGCTTGAAACCAGATGGTCGAATTCCGCCCGTATGGCCTCCTTGGCATCATGCGGCACGACAAAAAGCGCCGTTCCCTGCTGGTCAACGTCAGTCAGAAGACCGAACGCCATCGGCACCGCTGGCAGGACGTTGTAGCGCAACGTTTTCACAAACCGCCGATGCTCCCCGGTCAGTACCTCGATCAATTGCTTTTCGTCGCTGTGCTGAAACGGGATCCAATGCTCCGTCACGTTCATAAAGCCGATTTCGTCGATCGCCAGGATGCCGGACGGCCTCTGCATGACCGTTGCGATGGTGATCAGGTGCGAATTTTCGTGCAGTCGCCACAGGTCGAATTCCGCTGCAAAGCGCTTCGGCACTGTCTTGAACATTTTCTCGTCCAGGAAGAGCGGCGCGTCGGGCATATGCTTGATCGACAGCTTGCCGCCAAACCGGGCGGGGTCGAGCGATTTCACAATGCCGATCACGATCTTCTTGTGCTTCGCCTTGGCTGCTGCCGCGAAAGCCCGCTCCCGATCCGCTGCCAGGCGATCCTTGTGCTCAGGGGAGTACATTGCCGGCATAAACAGCAGCTCGCGCAATTGGAACTTCTGGCTCGACTTTGCATCGGCCGCGCCCCAAAGAAATTTCCGGACCAATCCCCAATGTCTTTTTCCCACAAAGCCGGGTGCCATTACTGTCAGCTCCGCCTCTTCCCAGAGATAGTCGAGCAAGCCTCGCAGCGTAAGCTTCTTCGGATCGGCTTTGACAGTGTGGTGGGAAGTCCCCTCGCCGGATGGCCCCTGTCGCGCCTTGCCTTGTGTCAGTGCGAAGGCCAGCTTCAGCCGCGCCGCCTCCGAGGCAGGATCCTCAACGATCGCTTGACCCAGGACCTCCGCCTTTCCCGACAGTGCAAGGGGCAGTTCATAGCGATCACAGTCTACCGCATGGTCCTTGCCGGTGTTAGGCATGCGCTTGATAATCAATTCCTCGCCGACGGCGGCGATGTACATAGGCACTCCGGGATGCCGACACAAACACAAGACGCGAGCCTGCTGATCCCGCGCCTGACGCAAGAGCGTCTGAATTTCCCGGTGCTGGGGGCCAACCGTGCGACCCAGAATAGCAAAATCACTCAAAAGGATGCCATCCGACTTTAGATCGTGCGCCTTATGACTAAATCATTGAATCGATGTTTCGTTCAACCCATTGGGTTCAACGACGCTCCTAGTTGATTGATTGGGCTGACCAACCAGACTCGACTGGGCTCATGTCTCGCGTGGCGACCACGAACGGGCGAGCAGCGGCGTGGCGGCGATGTAACCGTCGGACTTGCCGATCGCTTTATCAGCTGCCCTTCGCCTGTACCATCACACTGGCATATGCGCGCGAAGCATCCAGGTCGCAAGCCAAGACGCGATTTCAAATAAGGGGGCGTCTGCGGCGCCGGGAAGTTTCGGATTCTCGCCTCCTCCAGGTCGGTAGTGACTGTTGCATACGTGCAACTCAAGCGGGAAGAGTTTTCTTAAGGGCAACACTATTCTTGAATTCGGCGGTCAGAATGCGAGTTAATCAGCCAAACCCGCCCGATCGAGTTTTCTCGCTACGGGCCACAATCAGCCTGGGATGCCCCTGTGAGTGCCGATACGATTGCTGGCGCAGTGAGCCGGGAGAGCTTCGCTTTCTCATACCTCCGCTTTGAACCCGAGACCACTGTACCAGCCCAGCGCCCCTCCGCTGGCTGCAGCAAGATGACTGGCTGCCAAACCATGCGGCTCCGTGTTTTAAAGACAGAAAATGACGTTTGGCCTACTGCACGCCCGGCTCTTGCCTGTGATCGCTGCCACAAATCATCGGTGGTCTTGGTCGTGACGAAACCGCATGCGTATGTCTGCCAGCTATGTCTCGACGGAGACCCTGCCGAGCAAACTGAGCGTCCTGACGAGTTCTCAGCAAGCTTAAAACACTCTGGTTATGGTTCGCCTATAACAAACCTGACAATACCTCGCTCATTGTCCCGGCCACGCGCTATCTGGACCTTGACCGTGGAATTCTTTCGTGAAGAAAACAGCGGCAGTGTTAAATGAGGGATGAAGTAACCGATCTTTTCACGGAGCTGGCCCTTTGGGCGAATGTGGTGATGCAATCGGAAATGGGCGACAGAATCAGAATTTGCGTCGCCTATGACGCCGGTCTCAAGCTAATCGCTGAGCGTACTCCGCCCGGGTCTCTGCCGCGACCGGCCATTGAAGCTTGCATCCTGCAGCATCAGGAACTGAAGGCCGCCGAAGACATCAGCTGCGTAGGTTGGATACTGGCCGCGATCGCTACGCGTGTTGGCGAACGAGATCTTCCTAAATGGGAGGAAGCTCAGAAGGTCATTGACATCACGGTTCGATTGCTTAGTCGCTACCGTCAAACTTGCGTTCATTGAAGCCATGGCCGCCTCGGCGGAACGGTCTTTATGCATATCAGGCATTCCCTTTAGCCTTGCACGGATGATGACTCTGGAAGTTTACGGCTCTACGAACTGAATGCCTACGTCTCCGGCTGCGTCAGAAAACGGGTGGATCAGTCGTTGTCAGGGTCGGAAAAGAGGAAGGTCGCTGGATCAAGTTTCAGCGCCCTGGCGACCGCGGCTATTGTGTTGACGCTGATATTGCCGCTTGTGTTTCAATTTCATGAATGTCGCCTCCGCCACGCCCTGAATTCGGCCATCTTATAGCGTGCAAAGCGCGTTGTCTTCGCTCCATGTCGATGATGTGCGCCAGACGCTTGCGGATCGCATTTTCGTCCAACTGATGGGCGCGCCCTCCGGAACCGTCTTCCCGTCGGCGAGCAGTCCGGCAAAGGACACCTGCAAACCGTTTGGCATGGTCTGCAGCGTCGTTAGGGCGACGTTGTTTCTCTGACGCGCGGTCGTCGCTGGCCCTCAACGGTCCGGAACAGCCCGGCCATGTGCATATGGGGATAGGCCGCGCTTGGCCCTCTCCCGCTCCAGCGTCTTCCCTTGGCTTTACTTTTCGTCGCGGTTTCTTAGGGAGAGCAGGTTTCCTACCCAAGCCTAGCGATTTTGCCAAAGCCGATCGCGCAAGATGGCGCTTAAGGGACTTGTATTTTTTGCCGTCCTCGAGGCTGATGATATAGTCTGGAAACACTGACCTTTTGGGATTAACTGCTGGCTTGGGAGCCGGACCTGCTATGGGAGACTGCTGGCCAATATTGGACAAGGCCGAATTCACGCTCGTGATCAAATCCGGCAACCCGGACCGACCAGTCACGGGCTGACGCCTGATGATTACCGGGCGGCGGGGAGACGGAGGCGGGATAGACGAACTCCCGTTCTGATGCATAGATCCCCGTCGCCAGGGTCCGCGCCTCGAAGAACCAGAAGAGCGGCCGGAGTTGATGCTCGACCATCAACGCGTGTCGGTCCCCGCCTCCGGTTGCGGTAGAAGTACTGGCTTACCGCTGAAAGCGGTGGGCTCCAGCAGATCGCTGGATGACCGCCGAACTGCAGCAGGCGCCGATTGAACTCCGAGCCTTCGAAGAGGTAGTCGTATCCTCTGAGCATCTCGGCGCGCGAGATGGCGGCGTGGACCTGGTTCTCGCGATGCCGGAGTTGGCCTTGTGCATGGCTGCTGTCACGACCGCTTCCGTGAGGGTATCCCGAAGGTCCGGGAACGTTGATCGCAGCCACCCGATGCGATCGCCAAGGGACAACGGACGCAGCCCGTCCCGCTTCAACAGCCGGGCCTCCTCGTCGGTCAGCCTTGTCCCGTGGTACACTTGGAGCGAGTTCGCCCTGATCCAGTCGAGGACGGCGTCGACGACCTAGCTCAGGGATGCGTCGTCGATCAAGGCGTCGGGCGCCTCCTCGTAATACGTCACCCTGGCGGATGGTAGGGATCGCCGGGCGCTCTCGGGAACCGAACAGCGCAGCGCTTCGCCGAGCAGAGCCATCCAGCCGTTGCTGTCAAAGTCGATGATCAAGATCGGCCGTCCCGCCATCACTGAGCGAAGCTTCATCCGCATTCTTGGGCGGCCAACGCCCGCCCAACCAGGCTTCGCAACTCCTCTGCCATCAATCCGTGCGGGTCTTTCAGAAGCGCGACAACGTCTTCCTTGCCGAATTTCGAAAAGACGATGGCGGTTCTAACTCTGCGCACGATGCTCTGCGACAGATGGCGAGATCGCACCGACACCTCAACGACCGCCGTCTGTTCGTCCCTCGGAGGGACAAACGCGACCACGAATTTGCACAAGAAGCGCTTCGACCGTTCCGAAGGCTTGTCGGATACCTCGACGAACCGATGGTCATGCGCGTGCCGAGCCGCAAGCTGTTCGGCGAGATTTGGTATCGCTAGACCGAGGGGTTTAGGCGGCGAGGGCAGATCAATGCCAAAGTCGGTCAGAGCATGAAACGTCTCTGGATGGATGAATTGTGCACGCGAACGAATGTCCAGCTCGACAACTACAGCCTCGTCGGGCTTCGTACCAAGGTTTTCAACGCGTAATGCGACCGTCGGCGGAGAGATTGACAGCGCACAAGCAGGAGCGACATTCCTACTTTGCCAAACCCGGACATTTTAACTTAGCTCCACAACCTAAAGTATATTATGGAGCTGAGTATTGTAGCGGCCATTTAGTAAGAGTTGCCGCTTCAGATTGTTAGCGGAGAAAATCTCGAACTCGGGACCGGTATAGCCGGCGCCTTCGACACTCGCGCGGATCGCCTTGAGATCGGCAACACCGTCGCCCATCATGCCGCGGTCCAGCAGCACGTCGCGCGTGTCGGCAAGCCAATCGCAAAGGTGATAGTCGAAAATCCTGTCTATGCCGGCGCGCTGCAACTGGGTGTCAAGGTCGCGGTCCCACCAGACATGGTAGACATCGACGGCAACGCCCAGATTCGGCGCATCGACCGCCCCGCAGATATCAACAGCGTCACGCACAGTCGTGAGGCAGGTGCGGTCCCCGGCGTAGACGGGATTGAGAGGTTCCAGCGCTAGCTTGACATTGCGGTCCGCCGCATAGAGTGCGAGGTCGGCAACACGTTCAGCGACAATCTTCAAGCTGGACGCCCTCGCCTCATCGAGACCCGCTGTCCTGTCGATCGCTTCGGTACAAGGAACGGTGTGCGGCAAAGCCCGGCGACGGAAAGGTCTGCCGGGCGCACCCGCTCGCCAATCTCGTTCGCCCCCGCACCGACTTCGCGGCGCCAGAAGACGATCGAGCCGAAACCACGGGCAGCACACGCATCGATCACCGGCGACATGATCATCGTGCGCTATGCCGATGATGTAATCGTCGGTTTCGAGCGCGAGCACGACGCCCGGCGTTTCCTTAGTGAGATGCGCGCGAGGCTTGAGGAGGTTGCGCTGTCGCTCCATCCGGACAAGACCCGCCTGATTGAGTTTGGTCGCCACGCGGCGGCCAACCGCAAGCAGCGTGGGCTCGGCAAACCGGAGACCTTTGCGTTCTTGGAGTTTACGCTCATCTGCGGAAAATCGCGTCAACGGCACTTCCAGCTTCAAAGGAAGACCCGCGGCCGCATGGGGGCGAGACTCAAGGACATCAAGGTGGAATTGCGGCGGCGCATGCACTGGTCGATCCCCAAGCAGCGGAAGTGGCTGAGCAGACCGTTGGGGGGCACTTCGCATACTTCGCGGTTCCAACAAATATCCGGCGCTCACAGCGTTCAGGTATCATGTGATCGACCTTTGCCGGCGTACGCTCCAGCGACGCAGCCAGAAGGACGGCGCTACGTGGGAATGGATCGCGCAGTTAGCCAACGACTACCTTCCCAAGCCTTGCAACCTTCATCCATGGCCGAGTGTTCGCTTCGCCGTCAAACACCCGAGGTAGGAGCCACGTGCGGGAAGCCGCCCGCGTGGATCTGTGCCGGGGGCGCACAGCAATGAGCGTCCCTACCGCGAAACTCTCATCCTGATCGGGTTCTTCCGCATACTCATTGTCGGATCCTCGACGATGTTAGGACATGAGACACAGCGTTCTATGAGGGATCGTGTTGTTTTCACAGGATATTCTGGTTCGGCACGATGCATGCAGGGCTATCCCCAAACGCGTTGAGGCACGGACTGAGGAGACATCAACCATGACCAGGCCCGCCCAACATGCGGTCTACCCGCGAAAACCGAGCTTTCCGAGCCGACGGAAGATATTGCGCATTACAGCGGCACATCCGGCATCTCTCAACTAGCAGGTGTTTTCAGGCCCCGGCTTGATTTGTCGTTTTGCCGGATTGAGCCGCGCGGAGAGACAGCCACCGTGTGGGCGCAGCTCTCGGCGCGAAGGCGGTGACGGCGATAGCACGGCTCGCGGGCAATCGGATACATGCACGCCGCATTGCACAAATCCGTCTGCGCAACGAACTCCAACAACGGATTGCCAAATCGAATTGGGAGAAAGACATGCTGATCAACCAAGGAGAACTTGCTAACCTCACGGCTGAATTCTGGTGGGGCCACGCAGCGATTTCGCACGTTCTGTCGAAGTTCGAAGCCGAGACAGAAACCCGCCCTAGATTTCCCTGTATTTTCGGGCAGAACGCGGTCAAACGAGGCAATTTATGCTTCCTCCTCATTCCATACAAATTCGAGACTTCACAATATGACCTTGGTGTTTTGGCTTCTGGGCTACGCACCTACATCGCACACACTAATATTCGCTCCATCGACCTCAACCACCATTGCCCACTACTAGTGCTTTTTGAGCCAATAACCACTCTTATAGCCACAGATCATTTCAAGAAGGTATTCATAGAAGCGATGCAGTTTCTACTGGATGAGGATCACGGAACTTGGCCTGCGAACGTATCCAAGGATCCTGCGCATCATACTTGGACGATGTGCTTTGACGGCTGTGAACTTTTCGTGAATGTAAGTCATCCAGGGCATGTTCTTCGTAAAAGTAGAAACCTAGGCCCCGGGCTGGCATTCGTTATAAATCCGCGCAAGATCTTCGACATAGCTGCTCCCGCTGATCGGAAAGGCAGAGCCATAACAGCAACGATCAGGCGCAACATCGACATCTACGACGATGTCGCACACAGCTCGTTGCTGGGATCTTACCTTCTCGGCGAAGCGCAGTGGCCGCAATACATGATCCCCGACAACAATGAGGAGGCCCCACTCGAGTGCCCTCTGCACTTCAAATGATTGACAGTACACCAAAGGATTCGCCATCCGCCCCGCCTATATTGCGACTGTCATCTTAGTGCCGAATTATACTTTCCGAGGGTATTATGAAAGATATTATCGATAACGAACTCACGGGACATCTGGGACTCGTCTCAGGGACTTTGCTTATAGCTACAGTGATCCTTGGATCCGGCATTCTTGTGCTCCCAGGACTAGTGTTCGCAAAAATCGGCGGGGACGGCATCTACGCATGGGTTGCTTGCTCGTTGCTCTCTGCGCCAATCCTCGCCACGATGGTTATGTTAGGCAGTGCATATCCGAGTGCCGGCGGTGTTGCGTACTACGCTAAGCTTGCTTTTGGCCAATACCTTGAACTGCTCGTGTCAATGCTCTTTCTTGGAGCAGTAATTTTGGGCTTGCCATCTATCGCGATTGTGGGTTCGGCCTACCTACAAATGCTAACTTGGCCCGGTGTTGATGTTCATCTGATTGCGGCGCTACTTATTTTGCTTGCTGGCTTTTTCGCCCTGTCCGCTGGTGAGACATTCCGCAGTGGCGTGAAGCTGGTGGGCGGCTGGTCCTTATCGCTTTTGATAGGCGCTCTCTTTGTGCTAATCGTGCTGGCAGTACGGGCCAACGGTGTCCGCTTCAGTCGACCCTCAGATTTCCCGTCGATTGCGAGCCAGATTCCGCTGATCTTCTTCTCCTTCACCGGTTGGGAGATCGCGTCCCATTTGTCCGCGGATTTTAGGAATCCTAAGAGGGATTTTGGCCGAGCAATGGTCTTTGCCTTTATTCTGATCTGCGCCGTCTACGTCGGCAGCGCGGCGCTCGTGCATATCGCTGATATTAAGTCGAACTTCAATGTTCCAATATTCCAGGCGGCGGCGCAAATCGCACCTACCGCTCCACATTGGCTGGTTCCCGTGCTTGGCGCATCGCTGGTCGCTGCCAATCTCTTCGGGTCAGTTGTGGCCGTCTCACGGCTGGTATTCTACCTCTCCAGACGACACTTCCTTCCCGCCAGTCTCGGTTGCTTGCACAATGGTGCGCCTCGCAACAGTGTCTATTGCGTGGCTGCAGCCCTGATCATAGTCGTCGCCTGTGACCAGATTGGGCTGCTCAATATCGAATTAATGTTCAGCTTGGCCGGAATGAACTTTCTTGCCATTTACGTCGTTTCGGCGGTTGCACTGGTCCGACTCAGGCAAGGATTGGTTTCGAGGCTACTCGCTGCTGTGATTGTCATTCCCGCTGTGCTGATCATACTCGGCGCCGGAGTCTCTCTCCCTTATATTGCATCTATCGCCCTCATAGCCATTGTTTTGAACCGCAACAATCGAGCGGAACTAACATGAACCAGTCCTCCATCAATCAGGCGTTCAAGACCATCTCTATCAAGCAGGGACTGCTGCCCGTGAAGGTCACGCCATTCTATGAAATGAAAGTCAGGGAAGAAGTTGAGGCGCTAGGCAATCATCTGGGGCCGCTTCATCGAGCGTCCTTTCCAACGCAGGACAAAATTTCATTGAGGGCTCCCAATGAGGTGAACGACTTCGTCGATGACCGATCAAATGCGCTCGGCGATACGAACAAAACGTCCATGATCAGAAAATACGCGGACCGCATCCTTTTCCTACCCACCTCGAAGTGCTTTGGGCATTGCCAGTATTGTTTCCGAACAGACGTGCTTACAGAGAACAATGCCGTTGACCCGCGAAATGGACAGAATGCAGATCTGCGCCAGCTGCTCGAATATCTACGCACCCACCCAGAGGTCACGGAGGTAATCCTATCAGGCGGAGATCCGTTGATCCTGCCAACATCCCGGCTGGAGGTAACCATGGAGGGGATTCGCTCGGTTCCATCGGTAAAGTCAATCCGTATTCATACAAGAGCTATTGTGTATCAACCGGATGCGTTCACACCAGAGAAAATTGAAATCTTTGCGACGCACAACGTCCGCGTAGTTTTTCACATTGTGCATCCGTATGAAATCTGCACAGATGTATCTGAAAAAATCGAAGAGCTTCGACGGCGCGGAATCAGGCTCTACAATCAATTTCCGTTGTTGCGCAACACAAATGATCATCATTTAGTTCTCAGTCGTCTCCTGGAGAGGCTTGATGAGATTGGCGTACGCAACCTCTCAATCTTCATCCCAGATCCCATCAACTTCTCTGCAGCATTCCGCGTGCGTTTGGGTCGCGTCTGGCAGATCGCTGATCATCTTAACTTCATTTCACCATCATGGATCAATTCGACACGATTTGTTTTCGACTCCAAAGGCGGAAAAATGAGGCGAGAAAACTATGTTGCGACGAATAGCAGCAATGATGTGGCTATCTTCGTCCGCGACGGCAAGCCCATTTCCTTTCCCGATTTTCCGGAGCATCTTGATGTCCCCGGCAAGATCGAATTCATGCTGTGGAAACAAAAGTGGTTGTAGGGCTGAAGGGTACGACATGGCCTGCTGCCGCTTTGCTAGACGCTGAGGCGAAGGTGTTTGACGGAGGGGCGAGATGCCGCGCGGATGCGACTTCGATCGCATCATTCGGCCAACTGATGCTTCGATAGTCGCGACGAGAAAGGGGCAGTTGGCCAGCCTTCCTTGTCGGCCTGTTCGGCGAACCGCGGCAACATGAGCGGTCGCAAACCTTTCGGTAAGCGGAGCATGGCATGGAACGCTCGTCAGCTATGGAGGAGCACGTGATATTCAAGGGCCGTCATTTCGACCAGTCGGTGATCTTGCTGTGCGTGCGCTGGTACTTGGTCTACAATCTGAGCCTGCGCGATCTGGAAGAGATGATGGCCGAACGCGGCTTGAAGGTCGACCACTCCACCGTGCATCGCTAGGTCGTCCACTTCTCGCCGCAGCTGCTGGAGCGCTTCAACCGGCGCAAGCGTACTGTCGGCAGCACGTGGCATATGGACGAGACGTACACCAAGGTCCGCGGCCAATGGATGTATCTCTACCGCGCCATCGACAGCCTCGGCGACACGGTCGAGTTCTTCTTCAGCGAAAACCGTGACCTGGTGGCGGCCAAACGCTTCCTCGGTAAGGCGCTGGCGCGCCATGGCCAGCCGGAGCGCGTCGTCATCGACGGCAGCCAGACCAATCACGAGGCGATCCTTTCCTGCAACGCTGAAAGCCGCCTGCGGCACCGATCGCGGCGTGAAGCCGATCATCATCCGCAAAAGCCGGTATCTCAACAATCGGATCGAACAGGATCACAGGCGTAGCTACTCCCCCGATCATCCCCGATTTAATTCAAATTTGTCTGTAGATATTGACGATTGCGCGACCTTCACCTCGTAGACGGCAATGCGGGCGGGTAGAGAGGGCCCTATGACAAGCGATTTTTCCGCCGCCCGAATGCATTTAGATCGAGCGTATGACTACCTTTGTGGCGATGACCCGATGAGTCGAAGGGGACGCGAAGCCTTGGACCTGCTAATTGAGGCGGTTGCCGTCGAAGAGTTCAAGCAGCCACGTCAAAACGCGGAGGTGCTAAGGTTTCCGATTGGGCGCCGCTCCTGAGGCAATCTCCACGGCCGCCTGTAGCCTCAGGTGAGGCGCTCACCGGACGGTTGCGCCGCCACTATGAACCATGGTGAGCAAATCCTCCCAGAACGCCAAGAAGCCCGCCCCGCATGAGCCGAGGCGGGCAATAGAAATGGGGCCAAGCGCGCGTCCATGAACAGCGCCGCAGGTAAAATTCAGCAGAATGTCCATCTTGGCGCAACGCCACTCCGAACCGGAGAAATTGACCGATGCCGCGGATTCGATTGCGATCGCCTGTCTGCCTGGAGGCGTAACGGGGGGCCGGTTGAATGGCGCTTGTATCTTGGCGTGACGAGAATTCTACGGAGGGCTCCATCGTGGTGCCGGCACCGTTGGCGCGTATAGGCCTTGTCCTGACATGCTTGAGGCCGTGGTCGCGGAAAGCCCTTGGCGAAGGCTTCCCATCCATGTCCGTTCTCCGCCGTCGTCCACGTAAAAGGCTCGGTGCTTCCACGCTCTTTTGCTCTTCGCCCGTCCCTCTTCCGTCTTGACTAGCAGGAGCCTACGGCCTATCTCACTGCCGCGTTAGCACTCGCTTCTGGTGAGTGCTAACCACGCTCCGGCAACGGAGAACCGTTCAACATCCGCACCAGGGAAATCCAAAATGGCAAAGTCGAATTTCCGGCCGCTGCATGACCGCGTGGTCGTTCGCCGCGTCGAGTCCGAAGCGAAGACCGCCGGCGGGATCATCATCCCCGATACGGCTAAGGAAAAGCCGCAGGAAGGCGAGATCATCGCCATCGGTTCCGGCGCCCGTGACGAGGTCGGCAAGCTCGTCCCGCTGGACGTCAAGGCCGGCGACCGCATCCTGTTCGGCAAGTGGTCGGGCACCGAAGTCAAGCTCAACGGCGAAGACCTTCTGATCATGAAGGAAGCGGACATCATGGGCGTCATCGGCTGACAAGCCGCCGCCTTTCATCCGCACCATCCAATCTGAATTTCGGGCGAGATGCCCAGGAGTAAAAAATGGCTGCCAAAGACGTAAAATTCTCCCGTGATGCCCGTGAGCGCATGCTGCGCGGCGTCAACATCCTCGCCGACGCGGTGAAGGTCACGCTCGGCCCCAAGGGCCGCAACGTCGTCATCGACAAGTCGTTCGGCGCCCCGCGCATCACCAAGGACGGCGTCACCGTCGCCAAGGAAATCGAGCTTGAAGACAAGTTCGAGAACATGGGCGCGCAGATGGTCCGCGAAGTTGCTTCGAAGACCAACGACATCGCCGGCGACGGCACCACCACCGCGACCGTTCTGGCGCAGTCGATCGTCCAGGAAGGCCACAAGGCGGTTGCCGCCGGCATGAACCCGATGGACCTCAAGCGCGGCATCGACCTCGCCGTCGCCGACGTCGTCGCGACGCTGATCAAGAACGCCAAGAAGATCAAGACCTCGGAAGAGGTTGCCCAGGTCGGCACCATCGCCGGCAATGGCGATGCTTCGGTCGGCTCGATGATCGCGGAAGCGATGCAGAAGGTCGGCAATGAGGGCGTCATCACGGTCGAGGAAGCCAAGACCGCCGAGACCGAGCTTGAAGTCGTTGAAGGCATGCAGTTCGACCGCGGCTATCTCTCGCCCTACTTCGTCACCAACGCCGACAAGATGGTTGCGGATCTGGAAGACGCCTACATTCTTCTCCACGAGAAGAAGCTCTCCAACCTGCAGGCCATGTTGCCGATCCTCGAGGCTGTCGTGCAGACCTCGAAGCCGCTGGTCATCATCTCGGAAGACGTCGAAGGCGAGGCTCTGGCCACGCTCGTCGTCAACAAGCTGCGTGGCGGCCTGAAGATCGCCGCCGTCAAGGCGCCGGGCTTCGGTGATCGCCGCAAGGCCATGCTGGAAGACATCGCCATCCTCACCGGTGGCCAGGTCATTTCCGAAGACCTCGGCATCAAGCTCGAAAATGTTGGCCTCAACATGCTCGGCCGCGCCAAGAAGGTGTCGATCTCCAAGGAGAACACCACCATCGTCGACGGTGCTGGCAAGAAGGCCGAGATCCAGGGCCGCGTCGCCCAGATCAAGCAGCAGATCGAGGAGACCACCTCGGACTACGACAAGGAGAAGCTGCAGGAACGTCTCGCCAAGCTGGCGGGCGGCGTTGCCGTCATCCGCGTCGGCGGTGCGACCGAGGTCGAAGTCAAGGAAAAGAAGGACCGCGTCGATGACGCCCTCAACGCGACCCGTGCGGCCGTCGAAGAAGGCATCGTTCCCGGCGGCGGCGTCGCACTCCTGCGCGCTTCGCTGGCCATCACCGTCACCGGCGCCAACTCCGACCAGACCGCCGGCATCGCCATCGTGCGTCGCGCGCTGCAGGCTCCGGCTCGCCAGATCGCGGCCAACGCCGGTGCGGAAGCATCGATCGTCGCCGGCAAGATCCTCGACAACAAGGGCGCGACCTTCGGCTATAACGCCCAGACCGGCGAATATGGCGACATGATCGCCATGGGTATCGTCGATCCGGTCAAGGTCGTGCGCACGGCTCTCCAGGATGCGGCCTCGGTCGCCGGCCTGCTGGTCACCACCGAAGCCATGATCGCCGAAGCTCCGAAAAAGGAGTCGGCTGGCGGCATGCCGGGTGGTATGCCCGGCGGCGGCATGGGCGCCATGGGCTTTTAAAGGTCCTCGCATCTCTACAATTTCGAAAGGGCGGCAAGCAATGCCGCCCTTTCTTCGTGCCCGTTGCGCCGGTTGTCGGCGACCGGCAAGCCGGGGTATGCCCGCCGAGGTTGTGCTTATGTTTGGACGGACACCGCCTTTTTTCCTGGGGCTGGCTTTACTGTTGGGCAGCGGCTGCGCGCACAGCGATGATGGTACGGTCATTATTCCGCGATCGCTTGATGCCAGGCGATTCTTTGACAAAGAGCCGCCACCCCTGCAGCAGCCACAGATCGAAGCCAGCGTGTTTCCGGTTGCTCCACAGGAGCCGGAAAGGCTCGAACCGCGCCCTACGGCAAGTCACAAGACATCAAACAGACGTGGATCGCGGGTCGCAAGTCCTCCGCTCTCCTCTTCCGAGCCGCACAAGCTGCTTGTCTGCAAGAACGTCAGCGAGCCCGGCAAACGGTACCGTATGGTTTGCGAATAGGGCATTTGGTCTGGCCAGCGTTCTGCCCTCCGAGGGTCGCGCGCCTTTCCGGATGAGGTTTTACAGAGCGCCGTCTCCCTTCTATCCCCATGATCTAGTCATTCATCATTCTATAATCCCAGATTCACGAAACGGTACGAATATTGCCGGCGGGAACCATCGCCGGCGGCCCTTCCCGCGAAGCGCTTGGCTAGCGATCAAAACCGTCTTTGGAAGAAAAGGCCGCGCTCTGTCGCGATCGCAACTGCATGCGCCAAGCTTTTGGCCCCCAGCTTGGCCCGTGCCAGATCAAGATGAAATCGCACCGTGCGAGGGGATAACGACAGTATCTCTGCGGTCCGTTTGACCTTCTCTCCCCTCGCGTACCATTTCAGGCATTCGATCTCTCTATCGGAGCAGACCGTCTGATGGAGAGCCCTTCCTTGAATTCGACCGATAGCATGGTGAAATTCGCCGGCGAGATGCTGGAAGTCACGAACCTCGGATTTGAGAAACGCCTGCCACGCCGCTGCGTTCTCGTTGCTCGTCACGCTCAGAATGCCGCGGTCGCCGTCGACACCCCTAACTGGGAACGTGACGCCATGCTTTCCGGCCCCATGTTCCCTCGCTTCACCGAAGAATGTCCGCACAGCCTTGTCCGATAGGTCGATTTCCTTCCAATCAACCAATGTCACAGCACGCAGCCCGTAGGGAAGCACGGGATCGATTTCGAAAAAATCCTTCTCGATGTAGCGTTTCACCCAGTCAGGCGAATAGGTGGTCACATAGAACGGCTTACTCGGTTCCTCATAAACCGGCCTGACGGTAAGAAAGGCCGCCGTCTCCAGGCCGTAACTTTCGACAATTGTGTTCAGAAGGTCCGTTGCGTCCGCAGGAGAGGCAACTGCTCGAATACCCTCAGTCATGTAGTGAAAATTTGAGTCCAATTGCGCTTACCTCCTTGCTATCGACGTGCCTCTCCGAGCCATTCGCGCGGGCTATTTAACTAGGTTGCTCCTCGCTGGATTCCAGCGTCTTGCGCCCCGTCAAAAGTGACAGGCGAAACCGCCAGTATACTTAGGTTGCAACCCGCTTTATTCCAGATTGCACGGCCACAACCGGCGTGGAGGAAACGCCTTGGATACGATCGTACTTTCGTCAAACGATGTGGGTCGGCAGACTAACTCAACACGTGCCTCGCGCCGTGCATCACATCGGAGTTCCGGAACGACCGACCACGAGGTTTGCCGTTTCTGTGCGGAGCTGGAACAATTAGACGCTGATAGGGACGCTCTTTTCGCTTTGTCGCCTCCGCCTGTGCCGGGCAACCCTGCGCAGAGCAAGCAGTTCTTCACAAAACTGAATGCGATAACGACTCGCTATTTAGCGCTCGAACAGCGGCTTCGAGAGGCTTGCAGCGACATCAGGCAAGGCTCCCACGAAGCCGCTGAGTTCGTCCAGTCGGATGCCGCTGCGACCGCCGCGGCATAGCGCGCATTCAGAGTGTCGATTGCCTGATGGTCCCAGCCCTTGCCGAAATCCACAAAATCAGAGCGCCCCGCGCCAACTCGACACCGAGACCCCTACCCGGCCCATCGGGCACCGATCCGGATACGAGCACCCTCCTTCCCTCGCTGGATATGAGTCAGAGACACTTGCACGGCGATTTGAAGATAGTTTACTGATTCAATGAATCTGAAGAGGAGTGATTCATGGGAACCAGCAATCAACTTTGCTTCGTGCACCTATCGCGGCGTCGACTGCGACCTGGGCCAGACCGCGACGCTGGGAAAGCAGACGTGGCCTTGTGGCGTTCTCGCCATGGCATGGCTCGTAACCACCACCTTGAAAAAATGGGTTGTCAGCTCGCCGATCCGGAAAGACGAGGCTATCGTCCGGGCGTCGTCCAACCAGCGAAATGGCCGACGTCGCCGGCGAGAGGCTGAAAGCAGGCGTCACCCTCCCCGATGATCCCGATCGTCGCATCCCCCTCTACACCCAGATCGGGCGCGAGGCTCGCAAAACCCATCGCGGCATTTCGGCCAGCACCTTCCAGATGCCTTGGCTCTACCGGAAATCCTCACCTGCGAAACCCATGACCCTCGAGCACGATATGCGTACCTTTCGTCACATCCTCCCCATCGTCGCATCCGTGGCCTTGCTCGCCGGTTGCGCCGGGCGAGTGCCGGATGCTGCACATTCGGCCCCGGGTGGACCCGTTTCGGCTACGGACGCCTATTGGAAGCCCGATCGGGTCAGTCGCAGCCGGCAGGAATATGCGCCCGACTGGGGCCGCTTCCCGCCGATCATTACCCAGCGTACCGGCTACCCAACCGAAACTCAGGCGAATAACGCCTTGCGCCGCTCGCATTGGAGCTCTGTGCCCGTGCGCATGCTCATCACCAAGGAAGGCATCAAGACGATCTCCGTCCCTGCGGAAGCCCCGGACACGATCGCTGCAGGCGTTCGCGTCTTTGCTTGCCGGCCAGGAGCGCTCAATGGCTATACCGGCCGCGTGCAATATTACGACGGCCCCGTCGTCGCCTGCGCTTCCGACCTCCTGTCTGCCGATGGTCGCGTACTCGCCCGAGTACCCCTCAATTTTTACTACTGGCAGAAGGCTTGGCACGTCCAAGACCCGAGGCCGTCCTACAAATCCGTCCCGTGGGCTTATCCGGAACCCTCGCCACCCAAGAGCAAGGGTTGGTTCGGCAACCGCTACTAAGCGGCGGCCGTCACACTACCGCGTGTCGGCAGGCCAGATGCGCATAGAAGCCGACGGCCAAACCAACGGCAAGGCGCCGGCGTCGCCAAGATTGTCTGCGGCGTATGAGAGGTAAGCTGCGAGCGGCTTTTACGACGCTCCGGATGTGTCGTCACGCAGCGTGCCTTTCACAACCGCGCCTCTTTCGTGCAGACCCAGCTCGAAGATGGCGACGGTCGTCTTCGGCGACTTCGAGCCTATTGCGTGTGGTCGCGCCAGCAGTCATGGCAACCTTCACCACGCCGGCCGCACCGCTCCCTCCGGCCGAAAAATCAAGCTCCCCGCACTTTTTCTTTTGGGAAGAACATGCCCGGCGTGCGACTATTTCAAAGGCACTATGCGAGATCGATCTGTCGTTCGGCCAAAGCGTTTCGCAAGGCCTTTAGTTCAACCCCTTTTCGGGGCGAAATCAGGATCAGTGCTGGGTATTGCTGAGGTCGCCCACGAAAGATCACCCGCGGGTATCGTGCATTCAGGATTCCGGGGGGTCGAGCGGTAGGGTGCACAGCCTCCCAACATCGTAGCTACTTCAGATCGAGGTCATCTACCGGTTAGGTTCTGCCCTTCTGCTGGGGGCTCGCTTCGCACGAACACCTCCAGCACTTGCGCGATATCGACCACTGACGGCGATCCGTTGCGCACCATACCCCTCGATACCGCCGAGCCCATGGCTCCAATGACGCAGCATGCCGCGACGAGCGCTGCCAAGGCATCGCCGTCGGTCTCGGTCAATAGCTGCTCCGCCAGGGCCCTCGCTCCTCGCGGAATTTGATCGACATCTTCACCACCAAGCGACCACTGACGATTTTCTTCCGTCACGGCAACACCTCCCGGACTGTTCGATTTGACCATTGGCGGCCGAACTGCCGGAGCGGATCTCCGATTGCCACCGTCAGCACATGAGACAGCCCGATCGCGACCGCGATCGAGAGCGTTGCCGTCGCCGGAGCGTCCAGGAATTGGCCAAGCGACCAGTTGAACAGCGCCAGCACCGGCAGATGGATCAGATAGAGGGCATAGGAGATGCCTCCCAAGCGGCGCAGCATCCTCCCCGGCCAGTTCACAGGATCATCCCGCAAGGTCGCCCTTGTCACGATCCACCCGCACATCAGCGCCAGCACGGCAGTCGCCACGCCATGCATCGCCGGCGGCAAGATCGTCAACATGAAGGCCGCGATCGACATCCAGAACGCCGCTTCCATGTTGCCGATCACCCGCAGGTGTTCCGCCAGACGGGGCCATGCGTTTGTGCCCATGGTTGCTCCGATCGCCAGCCCGACCGCGATTGCATCGATGCGGAACGTCCAAAGCGTCCCGCCCCAGGGCCGCAGCGTGAACGTCCCGACCACGAGAACGAGTCCGGCCAGCGCGAGGAGCGCCCGCCGCGGTAGCAAGAACACCAGGAGCGGAGCCAGTAGATAAAATTGCATCTCGGCGGCAACCGACCAGAATGGCCCAAACGCAAAGGCGTTCCCGCATCCTGTGGCGCCCCCGAAACAGGGTGCCCAATGCGCATTCGAGATGAAGGCAACTGCCGCCTTCGCGTCTGCAGGCTCAACGCCGCTTCCCGGGATGATCAACCCGATCGAGAGGATGGCGCCGACGCACCAGGCCAGCGGCACGATCCGCATAGCACGCCTGACATAGAAGGCGGAGGCCGCCTCGAGCGCACCGCGCTCGAGGCGCAGGCTTCGCAATGAGCGTTCCACCACCAGGCCGGAAATCACAAAGAACAGGTCGACCCCGACGCTCCACGCCGGCGCAAACAGCAGAGCGGCGACCGTCCCGCCTTCTCCGAAGACCGGCCCGACATGCGACAGCACCACCAGCCCGATCGCCAGGCCTCGCAATTCATCCAGCCCCGATAGGCGGGCTTTTTGTCTCATCCAAATATCACGCTCGACAATCATCACAACATTGATTTAATCATAGGGCACACAAGCGAGGCAAGGAATGCATGCACGCCTGACATTTGTCGCAGTCGCGGCTGCCCTTAGATTGGCGCCCCACGCTTCGGCCCAGTCGCTCACGCATGATCCGAACGCCTGGCGCGCCGTCGCCTATACCGATCTCGAGCTCCCGAACTCGGAAGCCGTGCCCTACGCCTCCCTATGGGCCGACCGACTGAAGCAGAACAACGACGCCTACGTGGCCAAAGGCGATACACGCTTTGCGGCCGCCAACGCGCCGGCTTCCGAGAGTCACATCGTCGTTCGCAGCCCGACCAAAACCGTCGTCCTCTCGGTCCTGCACACGCTCACCGGCTGCTCGCCGATCCGCACCGATCCTGTCGGCAATGCCACGCTGAAACGATGTCCCATGCGCTTGGCGATCTACCAGAACGGCCGATCAACGGTCGCTGACGCTGGCTCCGGCTGTTTCATCGAATATGGCGCGCAACCGAATGACGTCCGCCCCGACATTGCTCGGAATGGTGCGATGGGTGCATATGATGTTCAAGCCAAAACCATTCGCGCCGGCATCGTATTCCAAGGTGAAATCGCCCCGGAATGTCAATTCCGGGTCCCTGTCCCGCAACCCTAGGGGAAGCCGCGATGCCCGGTGCGTTTCCGGCAACTTCGCTATTCGAAAGGAGCGCAATCATGATCGGCAGGGAAAACCTGGCCTTATTCAGTACACCAGGCTGCCACCGGCCATCGCCACCGGATCAAGGCTTCCCTCACGGCGCGCGATGCGCGGCCGTGACCGCGGCTCCTGCCGGCGGCCGCGGCGGGATGACGTTCAGGAGATCTGCCATGGCCAGCCCGACAATCTTCACGACTCTAGCCGTCTTGATCTCGCCGGCAACCGCCCAAGCGCTTGATCCGCTCAAGGCTCCGCAGGGATCATATGTAGCCTCGACGCACACATGTGCCGATCTCGACCAAGGCGTCGGCGCTCTCGAACTTGCTGAGTTCGACGGCGACGCAATCACCGTCGGCACAAGCACCTGCAAGATAGCAGGCACCCGTCATGCAGACGATGCGTTCCAAGCCTCATGTACAGAGCGTGGCAGCGGCTCCCCGGTCATCACGCCGATGAAGATTACGCGCCCATCCAGCGACGCGCTCTCCATCAATGGCACCATCTATAATTTCTGCCCGGGGAAGTAAGATGCTGCGCCCCTTCCCAATACTCCTCTCCGCGCTCCTGGTCGTCGGACAAGCGCCTGTTGCGCAAGCGAATTCCTTCGACCAGGATGCGAATTCTTGCGACCTCAATGACAACACAACCCTGCGTTCCCTTTGTAAGAACGGAGCGGGTCTGCCGAGCTATCCGTCCACGCAAGAGATGATGGAGCGCAGCCCGAACATCGCCAATATGATTGTTGACGCCGCCAACAAGTATGGCGTTGATCCCAAGCTCGCGCTTGCCGTGTCCGCTCACGAAGGCGCGATGTCAGCATGTGCCGGCTCCTTCAGTGGCGTTCTTGGACCGATGCAGCTTACAGGGGCGACCGGCCGGGCCCACGGAATGGATCGGGGCATCTTGTCCGAAAACATTGAAGGCGGCGTAATGACGCTTCGCGATGCCGTCAAATCGTGCGGCGGCACGTCGAGTATTCGCTGCCTCGCCGATCGTTACAACGGCAGCACTGAAAGCCAGCGCCGTAACTGGACGAACGACGTAAACCGCCGCTATGCCGCCCTCAATTCGGCCGGCCAATCCATTCCTCAGGGATGCGGCGCGCAAGCGGTCTGCCAAATGGGACCAGGCGACTTTCCGACGCCCAATGGTGGTGACACAAAACTCGCTTCATCCGCTCCCGGTCCCGCCGGCAGCGACATCAACGTTGCCCCTGGTCAGGTGTAACCCCGCCTTCCCATTGAGGGCCACGCCGTTGGCCCGCCGCCTTCAATGGGAGAGATTGCGCGACGAGAGCTTTACAAATCCCCGTTTCAGATGGCTTGCCAGCTCCTGGCGCACATCATCAGGCCATTGCTCCATCACAACGCAGTTCACTTCGGCCGCAACCAGCGACCAGTACAGCAGATCCGCGTATCGTCCTTCGAACAAAGCCGCCACGATGAACTGTCCGATCACCAACGTGATCGTCTCGGGCTTGCCTTTCTTGCGCAGAAATTCGGAAACCTCTTCCACCCATGGTTTCGGGCGGCAATCGACGAACGCCGCCGCTTCCTTATAGAGCGCATTGTCTCCTGCGACTTGCCAGAGATTCGCTTGCATCGTGAACCCTTCAGCAAAATGATGCCATTGCATCGACGCTGGCGGATTCTCTAATGCCAGTCAAAGAAATATACGGCAGATTTTTAGCCTATCGTAGCAAATGAATCTACGCCGACTGTTTAGCAGCGTCTACTTTTCTTGTATGCTACTGGCTTGTCCTGCGTCTCTTTTTGGCCGGAGGTAGCTGCTTCTTCTCGGAGGTTGCCCCAGCGGGGATGGCGGCCTCTTTCAAAGAAGGTACACCACTGAACTCCGTCATCGAACGCTTCACAGCACGCGTGGCCTCAATATGCCGCGCAATCTCGTTGAAGTTGAAGCCGAACGTCTCGATGTCGCGCTTCACGCTGTCGTCGTCACCAGTACGCCCAATGAGCGTCCACACCGGCACCTTCAGGTGCCGTGCCAGCCGCTCCAGGGTGACGAATGTCGGGTTCCCCTTCCCCGTCCGCAACTGGTAGAGCGTGCCGCGCGATAGCCCCGTAGCGTCGGCAAAACTCGCATAGTCCGGATACTCGTTCTCGATTTGGCGAAGTCGCAGGGCGAGCAGGATCGAAAGCCAACCATCGCTGTCTTCTGTCTTGTTTTTAAATATCGGCACAGTTGCACTCCTGCTTATCGGTCGGAATATGACGGCCATTTTTTGTAAAATGTCTAGTGCTCAGGGTTAGCCGAAACGATGACTCATTGCCCTATTAAAGTGTCGCGGCATTCCCCATACTCTCGCAAAGTGACGGCGTATAGCTTTTGGCCGCCGCCAAATCGTTGCCAGAGCACGATAGCATTTCGATGTGCATGCCCTGTTGAGAATGAATGATTAAATGATCCAGTTTGGATGGTATGTCATCCAACTTATGAATTTGTCGTGTAACTCCTCATCCGGAGGGACACCCTGTTTCTCTGCCCCTGCGGCAGGCAGGCCCTGCAATCGTTGCCCCATACCATTTCGAAAGACCTGGTTCAGATCGAGCAGAAGCGAAACCTCGACGCCTCTGTTTCAAGAGGGTGGATGATTTCCCGACTAGGTAACGATGTGGCGGCTGTGCAGTTCACGATTCGCATTGCCGATCGCTCAAAACGGCCCGCAAGGCTTGGCCCCCGCGGAGTCGGCGAGGATCCAATCTCTATCCCTGTTCGATCTGGAAAAGGCGCCGGGTAATACGCCGCACTCTGAAGCCGATACCGCCAAAGGCGGCACCATGCCCCCAGCCTTCGAAAAACGCTTGATCCATGAGGGGCCATCCTATCTCCGTTGATCATTATAATGACTCTTGATCTGTGATATTATAATGATCAACATCGAAATAGGAGGCTATGTGTCATGCTCATGAGGTTCGCGTTCGCAATTTTCGCCGGCGGCGTACTCGCTTTCTTCGCCCTGCCCGATCAGGAAGCCGGCCTTCGCCTGCTCAGCTTTTCCACTGCTTTCTTGATCCTGTCCCTCGCCGCCGTCTGTGTCATCGAATTTCTAACTCAAAGTATCAAACATTATCGTCTTCGCTCGTCGTTACAGCCGTCGCGCTGTGATGACGATCTTCCTTTGCATGACGCTGCAAAGTTCGAGCGCTCCGCCTGGTCGACGTCCGGCGTCAACCCTAAGGATCCGAACCTGGTCTGGCAGTACCGCCTCAACGATCAGCGCGTTGGCCGCTTCAAACTTTAACAGGCTCTACCGTGCCAGGATCTGCTCAATCACGCGCAGAGACGATCCTCCTGTTCCGTCAGGTCTGCGATCTCCTGATACGGTAGCCCCAAATGATTCAACGCTGGCGCACGGCGGCGTCCCGAATTCCCAACAGGCCCATACCGAGACGCCCAGGGACGCCGCCAATGTGCCGATCGTCCGAAGGTCGGCGCAAGTGGTTCTCGTAATTACCTGATGCAACGGCTCCTGGTCGCCAATCTCGAGGTTGCGAAGGGCGCTCTCAGCGTATCCAGCCGCCCGGCCCGAAGGTTCCCGCCGCTGTCCTCGTTCGGCGCGGAAACCGTGCCCCGAGAAGGTTACGCGCCATTGGTCGCACGAGCGCGGTTATGCCGTCTGCTGGGAACTGGCCAGCCAGAAGCCCATTCGGCGCCGGAGCCCCGAGGCAGGCGCCAGCAGCGCCGCAACCTTGCGAAGAGGTTGGAGCACAACGCACCGCTGTTCGCGGACCGATTCCAAGCGGCAGAACGCGTGCGCCCCGGCTATTTCGCCGGGGATGTTCGACTCGCTATTAAATCATTCTATTGATCCGAGAGCGGCTTGGCGGCATTATCAGGCCCATGACAAAGGTGTCATGGCCAAGCGCTGCCCAGGTATATCGCGCCTTGGGAGGATTCCCGGCGCGCGGGAGCTACTTGTGCCGTTGCCCAGTACCAAGTCACGGGCAATGGAAAGGCGACCGCCATCCCTCCCTCTCTGTTCGTGACGGGGATTATCGTCTTATGCTCCACTGCTTTGCGGGCTGCGATCCCGTCGACATCGAGACCGCCATTGCGGACCTGGATTTGTCGAAGCGCGCGGCCGAGCCTCTGCGTCGTGTTCGTCCGGCTGCGCCCAAAACCACGGCAGCGGACGCGCTCGCGCTCTGGTCGTTAGCGATGGCGCTCGCCGGCACGCACGGCGAAGCTTATCTTGCCTCTCGCCGTCTGCCGGCGACGTGTTGCCAACTTTGCGCTTTCTGCCGAATTATCGATTGGGAAACAGGCGCTTTCCAGCGCTGGTGGCTGCTCTGCAGGCCCCAGACCGTTCGATCTGTTCGGTGCAACTCACCCTCTTGCACCCGACACGGCCAGAAAAGGCGGCGCTGGACGAGCCGCGCCGCATCATCGGCCCGAGCCGGGGCTTTGCTTTGCGGCTCGCCCCAGCGGCCGACATCCTTGGCATTGCCGAAGGTTACGAGACCGGCCATGCCGCAATGCTGCGCTACGGCCTGCCCGTATGGTGCTCACTGGGAGCGCCCCGCCTGCCTTTCCTTCAGATGCCCGCGAGCGTAAAGCGGGTCGTCGTCTTCGCCGATCCAGACAAGCCCGGCCTCAGCGCGGCCGAACGCGTTCGCGAAGCCAACCCTGGGCGCCAGGTCCTCATTCACAGACCGCCCGACGATCGCGATTTCGCGAAGTTGTGGGAGGACGATCCGACCACCGAGATCTTATCCCTGGATCTTCTGCTGCGCAAAACACTCGCCACCACCTGAAAGTCTCGGCGGCCAGCTTGCCGTCACCTGTAATCGCCGACCTAGCACCAACCATCGACATCACAAAGTTGCGGGTCCACGTGGCCGTCGGAGAAAACCAGACGTATGGCATATGAACCGATCCGCCTCTGCGCTCGTCCCGGTGACGGTGTCGAACGAACGTTTGTACCCTCGATGTCCGCCCGCACCTGCTGTGCCGCCCGGCTGCGCGCCCGCAGTATGGACGCCGGGATAAGCGAGACCGCACCGTCATCCCATGGAACGGAGAGAAGGTTGCGCGCGGCGGTGACCTTGAGCTCAAGAGGTATCACGGCGTTCCCTGATGGTTCGCCCCATCCTAGGGACCAGCGGAACATGGACACGCAATAAATTGCCTGCGGCCAGCATGCTTATTGAAACCGGGATAAATCGGGGCGGAACAAGATGGGTTGGTTGCCGCCCACCTCAACGGCATCGAGCGTGCCAAATAATGGGTCCTCCGGTCGCTGGCCTCTACCTTGGCCAATGCGATCGACTTCACATCTGCTCGCTCCCGGTGCGTGTCGCTATAGAGCGGCAAAGGTTGCCTGTATCCCGCGCCCGCTGCACGAACCGAAGGCCAGCCGAGAGAGTAGTGTAGCGGTTGAGAGCGCGGTCGCGTTTCAGAAGGTCGATGTACTTGTAAAGAGGAATTTCTTAGGGCGGAAGGCCGCACTTAAATCCGGATCACTATTTATGCCGCTGCCAGCGTTGTGTCTGCCATGTGCACGCGCGCTGCCGCCGCCAGCAGGTCGGTCTGAGTGATCAGCCCAAGAATGCGTCGCTCGGCATGGACGATGAGCAAAAAAGGCTCATCGCCGTCGTGTCGGGAGAGGCCGTGCCAGCCTTCGACATCACAGCCCTCACCGTGTCGGTCGCCTTCGTCAGCTCGCGCAGGGCAACTACGCCGACCAGCCCGCCCTCGGCGTCGGTCACCGGCAGCGTCCGGATGTTGTGGTCAAGCAACAAATAACGCGTCTGGTCGGCAGGCGCATGTTCATCGACCGAAATCACATCGCACGACATGATGTCCTCGCACAGCGGGGTCCAGTGGGAGCGTACCATCGCCTGCAACTCGACCTGCCGCAGCAGCCGCTCGAGAGCGGCCGATATCGAAGGTTCCCTCCAGCGCGCTGAGCGCGGCATCGACTTCCTCGGGCCGGAATCCGACCCGCTCGCGCGCCGGCGGATCGATCGTTTCATGCGTGCTTTTAAGGGCAGGGGCCGCCACATGTGCGACCAGCACGATCGAGTTCAGCGCCACCGGAACGAGGGAAACAGCAAGCCGGAGCTGAAGACGGCCGGTCCGCCGAACACCGCGGTCAAGGCGGCGGCGCCGCCCGGCCGATGCAGGCAGCGCGTGAATGACATAGCGGCGATAGCCAGCGCCACCGCAATGCCGGTAGCAAGCACGGGTTCATGCACGAAATGCGCCACGATCACCCCGACCAGCGCCGAAATCGTATGGCCGCCGATAATCGACCAAGGTTGCGCCAGCGGGCTTGAAGGCACGGCAAAGAGCAGCACGGCCGATGCTCCCATTGGAGCAACCAGCAGTTCGACATGTGGGCCAGACCCGTTCGCCAGCGCACTGATCACGCCAGTCAATGCGATGCCGATAATGGCCCCGATGCAGGCGAGCAGCCGCGCCGGGGAAGGCGCTCGCCTCCGCGCCGTTGTGCCGGGCGAGGTTGGGCGCCGGCCGGCTAAGCTCCACCGTGCCGTTTCTCGCAAACGTTAGGCGCGGATATCGTAGCCGTAGGCCGCGTTCATGAAGATCTCGACGTCGGCCAGCACACCACCTTCTAGTTCGAGCAGCAGCAATATGGGGTCGCGCAGCTCGCCCTCGCCCTTGCGGGCCGAACGCATGGCCGTAACGGCAACCACCTCCAGCCCGGTCAGCCAGTGCAGGATGTCGAACTCGTGTACCGTCGCGTTGGTGATCGACATTTCCGGCGTGAAGCAGCCAGGCGCGGCGGCGTTGCGATGGGCGCAGTGCAGCAGCAGCGGCCGCCCCAGCCGGCCGGACGTGAGCGTCTCGTGCATGCCGGCATAGGCAGGATCGAAGCGGCGCATGAAACCGACCTAGATCATGCGACCGGTGCGGCGCTCGGCCTCGACCAGTTCGAGGCACTCCCCGACAGTCGGCGCGACCGGCTTCTCGCACAGCACCGGCTTGCCCGTCCGCAGGCAGGCGAGCACCAACCCGGCATGAGTATGATCTGGAGAGGCGATGACGACGGCCTCAACCGCCTCGTCCTCGATCAGCGCGAAGCCGTCCGTGTAGTGGCGGCGTGCACCGTTGGCCCGCGCCGCTTCGCTCGCCCGCCGCTCGTCGGGATCCGAGACGGCGACGAGTTCGGCGCCGCCGACATGGGTTGCCAGCGTGCGCGCATGGTCCGCCCCCATGATGCCTGCGCCGACGACACCGATTCCGATGGTCAAGAGCGCGACCGGTCCTCAGGCCGACCTGGAAGCATGCTTTTCCGCCTGACGACGAGCCCGCGCCATGAAGCGCTCGTCCATGCGTTTCTGCGCTTCGGGGGAACCGTCGTGAAAAGTGCCGAGCCACTTGTCGAGCGGGATAACGCCATCGGCGTAGTTACACTCGAAACATTGTGATGGAGGTAATGGTCATAGGAATGGGTGTCGACCACGGTCCCCTCCCCAACCACAAGCTTGTCGAAGCCGACGTGGCCAGGCGCCGGCGAAAGCCCCCATGCAGCAGGTGGAAGACGGCGTGAAGCGGGTGCGACGGCACGATCCAGTGGATCAGCACGCCCGAGAAATAGAGCAGGTGCTCCACCGGGTGCATGGCCCGCCCCGACCACGGCCCCGGATTGACGTTGTTATGATGCAGCTTGTGCACAGATGATGAGCGGCGGCCAGTGGATAAGCCTGTGCACGCAATAAAAGTGCAGGTCGCGGAAAGTCGGGATCAGCGCCATCACGACGATACAGTAAACGGGGTGCTCCTGAAAATTAACATAGGGGATGAAGCCGTTGGCGAAGGCCCAGAGCGTCAGCACCTCGTAGGCCGTCCACATCGGCACGCCGCTCAGCAGCGTCCAGATCATGTTGTCGGCCGTCTGGTTGCGAAACAGGAAGGCGGGATTGTCCGTGGACGGCCACCTGGCGTTGAACTTGAAGCTGCTTCCCTGCCGCTTGCGGATGTAGAGCCTGAGGTGAAAGCCGCCGAAGAACAGCAGCACGATTACCCAATTTCGCGCGAGCAGGTACCCCACCCAGCCGGGCGAGAAAGTCTTCATCGTCGCCCTGTCTGGCGTGAGGTAGAGCCACAGGATCGCGGCGAGAACTGCATAGACCAATTCCAGGGAAGAATGTAACCCGGATAGCCGAACAGCCATTTCCCAATGCGCAAGGGCCGCGCCGGCCAGACGAAGACTGGCGGATATTCGATCAGCTTGTTAGGCTTCCAGTCCCCGCGCTTGTCGGGGTCCCGTAACGCGCGTCGTCCATGACATTCCTCCGCATCCCGCCGCCGGCACGGCCTCGAACATAGCCGCCGCGATGGCGTGGCGTGGGAAATTAGCTTGACAACGGACCGGCCCGACAGTTGGATTTTGAAGGGAAACCTTCAAAATCGGCCATGACCAAGACGACAACGCTGAAACAGATCGCGCGGGATGCTGGCGTCAGCCTTTCAACCGTGGACCGGATCATCAACAATCGCGGTGGTGTGTCGCCAAAGCGCGAGCAGCTGGTACTGGCGGCGGCCCACCGGCTGCGGCTGGATCGGCTAAGCTTTCGAACCCCGCTGCGCACCATCCGCATCGCCTTTGCAATGGCCTCACCGGGAAACCTACAACCACAACATCGATACGTCGGAACGCCACTACAGCGAGATCATCAGCACGCGCAGCTTCGCCGACCGTCTCGAGACGCTCGAGCATGTCCGTCAATCCGGCATGGGCGAAGAGGCAATCGACCGGATCGATATGCTGGTGACGCTGGCCAATCTGCCGGCCCCGAACGGACCAGGTAGCGCACCGCATTGATCACCTCGCGAAAATCAACCTCGCGCGGACGGCCACGCCGCCCAGGCTTGGGCATCAGCGGCGCGAACTGCTCCCACTCCTCATCCGTCAAATCCGACGGGTAGCGCTTGATCTTCTTGGCGATCTGGGCCATCCGGCCACGGCTCTGCTTTGTCCACATCCACAGCTTGAATCATAACCCAGCCTCAGACGAAACCCCAGCAAGCCGATTTTCGAAACGGCCTCTTACCGCCTCATGGATTGCCTGGAAGAAGCGCCTTTGAATGCTCGAGAGGCGGCCGGGGGCAGTTTATAAGGCCTTGTCCGCCGTTCCACAGCTTCCATACGGAAGCCTGGTCGAAATCGACGGCGCGATAGATGTGGTGGACGAGTGTCTGGCCGTGGCCCGTAGAGCGGGGATCGCCGTACCGGCCATGCCTTGGAAGCCGTGACCGCTCTCGCCCGCACTATGCCCGATCAATATTCCTCTGGATCTGGCGTGCGGCAAATCGAGATCGACCGGCGAACCGGGCGTTTATCGAGATTTCGAGGTGCATATTTGCCTATCTGCCCATGCAAGATCAAACGGCGATATTGTTTCAAATATTACATTACAGAAAAACTCTCGTAACCTGAAATTCACTTAAAATCATCTTATGAGCCACAGGGATATGGTAAAGCGTTGGCTCAACGATTCGCATAAGATCGTGCGCAGGACTGTAATCTTGAGGATCGATTATGCTCAGTAACGCCAACTCGCTACTTACCTTCGAAAACCTCGAATCGAACGTGCGGTCATATTCGCGGTCCTTTCCTGTAGTATTCAGGACGGCTGAAGGAGCCATTCTCGAGGACGAGGACGGTCGCGAGTTTGTCGACTTTCTCTCTGGCGCGGGCACCCTCAACTACGGTCACAACGATCCTGATTTGCTAAATGACGCAATTAAATACTTGGACTCGGGAGGGATAGTTCACGGCTTGGATATGGCTACCTCAGCCAAAAGAGAGTTTATAGAGCGTTTTGACGAAATAATATTGCGGCCGCGTGGTCTGACCTACAAGTTTCAATTTCCTGGTCCCACCGGAGCCAACGCCGTGGAAGCCGCTTTGAAACTCGCACGCAAAGTCACCGGGCGGCCCGGTATCATTTCATTCACCAACGGCTTTCATGGAGTGAGTTTGGGCGCCCTTGCGGTAACGGGTAACCGATATTACCGAGGCGCGGCAGGCCTTCCTCTAACCGGCGCAGTGTTCATGCCCTATGATGGGTATTGGGGAGCCGATAAAGACACTTCGGACTGTCTGGACAGGGTGCTTGGTGATGCAAGCAGTGGTGTCGATCTGCCCGCTGCCATCATTACGGAAACCGTCCAGGGCGAGGGCGGCATAAACCCTGCTACCAAAGATTGGCTACGGGCAATCGAGCGACTTTGCAAAAAGTACGGCGTCCTTCTGATTGTGGATGATATTCAGACAGGCTGCGGACGAACGGGCAGTTTCTTCAGTTTCGAGTTCGCTGATTTGGCGCCAGACATCGTTTTGTTGTCCAAGTCCCTTAGTGGCTGTGGGCTGCCGCTGTCTCTTTTGCTGCTCAAACCTGAACTAGACGTTTGGCGACCGGGCGAACACAACGGCACATTCAGAGGCAATAACCTTGCGCTCGTGACGGCGACTGCCGCATTACAGAAATACTGGACCAATGAAAAGTTGTCAGATCACGTTGCAGAGGCAGGGCGAATCATGGGCGAGCGCCTTCGGCAGATCACTGAACGTAGCCGAGATCACAGCCTCTCCGCCCGTGGAAGGGGCATGATGCTAGGGCTTGATTGCAATACGGGTAAACTTGCCGAAAAAATCGTCAGCAAGGCTTTTCAAGATGGGCTTGTGGTGGAGCGATGCGGCGCAGAGGACGAGGTCATCAAGCTTCTCCCTCCCTTAACCATCGACAAGCAGGCGCTTCATCGTGGTCTGGACATTCTGGATACGTCTGTGCACGCAAACGCCTAGACATTGTGCAATACACGACTGGCAGGAACCGAGCCCGCCGGCTTGACTATGCAGATGTGGACCCACCCGTTCTGGCAGCCGAGCTCTTGCGTGGCGTTGCTCTCGCGAAGATTGAACTCCACGATTTGCAGCGTCCCTCCGTTGACGTGCTGCACAACGCCGACCCAATTGGCTCTGGCGCAAGTGAGGCGTATCACATCGACATCAGCTATCCGACAAAGCACGACTAAGATCTCGCGGAGCGACCCAGAACTCAGCATAATTACGCCGGCGTCGCCAACCGATAGCGTTGACGTTCGGCACGATATCGGGAGGCGAGTGGCTCGCCTCGGGGCCAAGCAAGTGCCGTTTTGAAGGCCCCATCGGCTTCTACCCGGGCGAGAAGGCAGAGGCGCGCGCGATGAAGTTTGGGCGCTTTCTCAGAGCCTTTCTGAACAACCCGCAACTGAAAGGATACCCAGAGCCGGAGATCAAGTGGGTCCGTGTCAAGCCGGGTGGATGTTCTTCCGGCAGGAAACGAAGCAGGAGCACTTCTGGCAAAAGCACACTTATCTCGCCGACAGTTCGGAAGACTTCCGCGCTTCGTAATGCCTTGCACGCCACTGTCTTTGCCTTACACGGCGATATGACCAGCCTTGTCTACGAACCGGATACCGAAAAGATTCGTACTGGCTAGCCGGATCGAACTTGAGACAGGTGGAAGCTACCTCGTCCTGACGGGTTTGGTCGAACAATGGCGCTCCTCTCAGGCCTTGAGGTCAGCCTTTGGTGATGTAGGCCCATGGCAGAGATCGCCGGTCTGGCTGTTGCGGCGATCCCGTGGCTCCGGGGCATATCGCCGGTAATAAAAAACGGTGCAATCGATCCAACAGGAGCCGAAAATGGAACAGAAAGCGCCAATCCGAGCTCCAGGCCGTTCCGGGTAACCAGTCGGCAGGTACTAGCAGTCGCCATCCCGATGACGCTCGCATACCTCACGACGGCACTGCTCGGCCTCGTCGATACGGCGGTAGTCGGCCGATTCGGCAAATGCAGCTTCGGTTGGAGGTCTTGCGGCCGGGGCGGTGCTCTTCGACATCGTCTTCGCAACCTTCAATTACTTGCGCTCCGGCACGACCGCGCTAGTAGCCCAGGCTTTCGGGAGGAACGACGCTCTGGAAGAGAGGGCGGTCTTCTGGCGGGCATTTGTCATCGCCGCGATTTCCGGGCTGGCCTTGCTGTTGTTTTCGCCGTTGATTGCCACGGCTGGTGAATCGTTCATGAACACGGGACAGCCTGTGACCGCCACAATGGACCTCTACATCCGCATCCGCCTTGTTGCGGTGCGGTGCCTGCCGCCCTCACTTAACTATACCATTCTCGGCAATTTCCTAGACTAGGTCGCGGCAATTCAGGCCTCGGACTTCTTCTGAACGGGATGAATGTCGTCTTCCTAGGTCTTTATCTCGGCTGGGGTGTTGCAGGCGAAATGTCGCGACAGCATACGTTCAACATGGTGGCGAGAAGGCGGATGCTTCACCTCAGCGGTGACATAGTGATCCCTTCGTGTATGCTCCTGGGCGCCTACTTGCTGTCCGCGGGACAGGCGCCCAGCTTGGTACGTTGACCCTCGCCGCCAATGCGGTGCTGATGCATATATGCATGGTTGCGGCCTAACTCCTTGATGGGTTTGGGGCAGTCGCCGAACAGCTCGCCGGGCGAGCCATTGGCGCACGTTGTCAGCCGGCTTTCTCGCGAGCCGTCAGACTGTCTGCAGGGTGGGGATTCGTGCTTGCGGGCCTTGCGAGCGTTGTGATCTTGGTATTCGGCGAACAGCTCATTGGCGCCATAACAATGGCAGCGGAGCTGCGTGCCGAGGCGGTTCACTATCTTCCATGGTCCGCCTTCGCGGCACCGAGCGGCGTACTGGCCTTCCAGATCATCGGCGTCTTCGTGGGCGCAAGTTGGTGGCTCGACGTGCGCAATATGATGCTCTTATCCTTCGCAGCCTTTGTCATTGCTTTGATCGCATTCGGCCAAATGTTCGGCAACCACGGGCTCTGGGCCGCATTTCATGTTTTTCAGCTCGTGCGAGGGACAAGCCTGTTGCTGATCCTGCGTCGCCGCGCCGACACCGCTTTCGTGGAATGACCACTCATCGTGCCGGGTTGCTTGAAGGGACTGCTTCGCCATGGTCAGGATTTGCACACCTTGCATAGGTTCTCGAGAATGAGGGCGATCCCGAAGAGCTGGGCATCGGAGCCGGGCGATCCAACAATCTGCACAGCGACCGGCAGGCCGCCGCTCGGCGAGGAGACCGGCAACACTAGCGCCGGCGCGCCTACCAAGTTGAAGAAGGAAGTGAACAACGTCAACGCATTGCCAACCGGAATAGTCTGCCCCGCAAAGGCTACGTCAATGGTCCCGACCTGCGGCGCCGTGATCGGACACGCCGGCGTCAGCAGGACATCGAACGTCTGCATGGTCTGCGCAAACGCTCGCCTGTAAGTTCCCAGCATGCGCTTACACTGGATGTAGCTTTCTGCCGACAGAAACTGGCCCAACACCATACCGCAGCGCAGGTCAGCACCGAATCGATCGCGATCGCGGGCGAGATTGGGGCCGTGATAGGTAAGGGTCTCGGCGAGTTGAATTGTCAACGAGACTGTGCGGGCTTCGGACTGGTCTGGGAGTTCGATCGCGCCGAACGTTGCCCCCCACCTTCGCATGTGCGCCTTGGTCGCGAGGAACGCGTCTCGCACCGACTCCTCGCATTTTTCCTCGCAGCCCTCGACCAGCGCAACCCTCAGCGCCGCGCCGGGTTGCGTCGCCGGCGGGAGCTTCGCGATGTGCCTGACGACAAGCTCTAGATCCTCAACTGAGGCCGCGAGTACGCCCGCATGGTCCAACGACCAGCAACAGGGGATGACGCCATCGAGACTGATCAGGCCATAGCTCGGTTTGTACCCGGCGATGCCGCAGAGCGCGGCCGGAACGCGAACCGAGCCGCCGGTATCCGTGCCGAGCGCGAACGGCACAATGCCAGCCGCCACGGCCGCCGCGGAGCCGCTGCTAGAGCCGCCAGCGAGCCTTGTCTCGTCATGCGGGTTGACGACCGTTCCGGCCCAGCGGTTCTCCCCGGTCGCGCCATAGGCGAATTCGTGGAGGTTCGTTTTCCCGATCAGGGCCGCCCCCGCCGCGTCCAGCATGCAAATGGCTGCCGCCGACGTGTCCGGCACGTTGTTCTCTAGAACCCTGCTGCCACCGGTGGTTCGGATGCCGCGCGTTTCGAACATGTCCTTCGCGGCGTAAGGAATTCCGTCAAGTGGGCCCAGAACGCGGCCCGCCCTTCGGCGTACATCGGACTTCCCTGCTTGGTTCAGCGCGTGGTCAGCGGCCACCGTAATGAAGCTGCGCAACGAGGAATTGGTCCGTTCGGCCGCAGCGATGCATTCTCTGACAATTTCGACCGCGGACCGGTTGCCGCTCTCGAGTGCGGCCACGATCGTCTTGATTGACCTTGAATCAGTCATGGCCAGAGTCTGATGCTTGCGCCGCGGCGTCCGGCCCGATGTGGCCCAGGTCCTTGGCGACAATTCTGCGCAAATCCGAGAGCACGCTCTCAAAGCTGGAGACGACTCCGAAACGGGTCGTTATCAACTGCTCAAGGTCGTCGTCGATGAGTTGTCTACCGACAATCTCGGGGGCGATGGACTTCAAGGTCTCCAGACGCGGTTTTGCCATCGTTCCTCTCTCGCCACGGATGCTCAGTGAATTACTCTCACCAAGGTACCATTGTCAGCGACCTGCGGTTGCAAAGATTCTGTAAAGTTAGTTGACGGATCCGATACAGCCGTGACAGCCGGCGCGATGTCAGCATCGCGCCTCCGCGTTCTTGTCAATGGCGACCATGAACTTGAAGTTCTCCATGCCGGCAACATGCTGGACGGCACCATCGGAATTCAGCAGCATAAAGGTCGAGCGTGGCAAGGCGTCGCCGAGCTTCGCCCGTAATTCCTCTGTCTCCTTATGCCGCCCCAGGTCCCCTCAAGCCCCCCTCAAGCCCCGCCCCGCTGACACGAAAGATGTTGGCGGTCCCCTGCATAGTCCGAGTGAACGCCTCACTCATCGGGCTGACAAATTCTGGAAGATCAGGCTACCTCACGTGGGGCCTTCCCTCCGGCGCGATCTCTTTCAAAGTTTCAGCTTTCCAGCGGCGTGAGTGCAGCCAGAAGAGGCAGAAAGCCTGCGGTGTCGAGGCTAGCTATCGCCGATATGATCTCGTCCTGCCACTGCGGGTGAAGGCTTTTTCGGGCGATGTTTTTGAACTTCTCCATTATCTGGTTCGTAGATAACGGGTTCGCGACATCTCCTAACGGATGCAACACGATCATCTCTTCGGGGCCGCCCCCTTGATCCATGACGACACGTGCAGGGGTTCCGACTGGAAATGCGGAAGCAAAAATGGGCGACGGCTCAAGCTCAATGCGCGCGGCCAACTCGAGAACATGTGCATCTGCAAGACGCTCCATCTCCATAGGCTGTAGAGCTTCCCGACCGTATAAAGCCGCCACCGCGCAGCTGAAATAGAAGCTGTACTGTCCACCCTCCAAGGTGCTGGGGGCACGCTCGTTTGCTAGGCGCATCGCCTGCGGGAAAGTCTCGATGCGTAGCTTTCGTATTTCTTCTCCGTCCCGACGCATGGCAAGGATCGCATCGATTGCTGCGTGAATGTAGCGGCAGCATGCATATGGCTTGAGGTAGCACCTTTCAACTTCCCACGATGACCCAACATTGCCTGTCAATAGCTGGCGAGTGAACCGATCGTGGTCATCAAGAAGATCAAGCGGGCCAGTTGCGGCTGCCCGCGCGCGATAGGCCGCGGTGATACCTGCAACCACGGCAGGGGGAATCCCTTCCTTGATCGTGCTGCCCTCGAACTTGGAGTTCGCGGTCAAAAAGACGATAGGTCCTTCGGAGCCGGCGATCGCCAGCGCATGGGCGGTTTCTGTTGCACTCAAACCTAAGAGACGGCAAGCTGCTGCCGCAGCTCCATAGCTGACCCACCGTCCGCTTGCATAGGTATCGATTGTTTTAACAGGACGAGAGCTCGCGACTCGCAGAGCGATTTCGTATCCGAGTGCAATTGCAACCACGGTCTCCGAGTCTGACGCGCCGACAGCCTGAGCCACTGCCAAGGCGGCGGGAATGACGCCGGCACCGGCATGGCCCCCTGCGCTGCGGTGACCATCATCGATGTCCAGCGCGCTTGCGGCAGCGCTATTCGCCATCGCGGCGCCTACGACACTAGAGTGTTGGTCTGTCAACCAAATGCTGATGGAGCCTTCGCCGTAGGCTTCCAGCGCGGCCCTCCTGGCGGCATCCGCTAACGGGGATTGCAGGCCCGCGGCGGTAGCGCCGATGAGATCTAATATGAGCAATGAAATTGTCTGCCGTGTAGCCGCTGGCAGCGCACCTTCGGAGTAGCTGCTAACGAAGTCGGCGAGTTCAGTTAGGGACTGCACCTTAGCGCTCCGATAGATCACGTTCTTGGCGAATGAAATGGCCTGCCGCGCACGGCACTTATTAGCGCCACTGTCCATCTTGTTGCCCGTGCCTTGGCTCGAAGCCGACGATCAAGACAGTTCTGCCTGAAGCTGACAGAGCGGCAAGCGTATTTTGGGAGGTCTGGATTACCGATAGCCCCACCGAATGCGATCTGGCGCGGACCTGACATGCTGCTTCTTTCCTTCGTTCCATCGATTGCGATATGACCCACGACATGAATTATCGGCTGGCAGCCTCTGCCGCCTCGTGACGATGGGTCTCAAAAGTCGTGCCAACCGCGCAGAAAGAGCCGCAGAAATAATATTCTGCTTACTCATCAGAGATTTAGATGAGAGCTCCGCAGGAAGCCAATCCGAACACTACCGTGTCTGGTACCCGACAACCCGACAGGTATCGATGGCCTGGAGGATGGATGTGTTGCAACGTTTCTGCTATGGAGAGTGGCAGGGGATTCTTCAACCATTTCGGAGGATTGCGATCTTTGTGTGCGCTGCTACCTGGCCTGATGTGGCCTTCTTGGGGTCAAGGATAAATTCAGCAAACGCATGAGCTGAACCCCAGGACTGTTTCGGCATCCAAGGTCTGAGCCCGGTTGCATGACCCGAGCGTCTCCGAGCATGATCAACCTCAATGCGGTCGCCGTTCAATACGGCTGCACCAATCTCCCGCCGACGCATCGGCGCCATGCGCTTGGAAGACCATCTTCGCCAGATCGAGACCGATTGTGCTAACTTCACCCACGGACGCCTCCTTCAAGTGGTGTGGTCAACGCCTCCACTTTGGCAGCGTCAACCCAAATCGCTTGCGGCGAGCAAGGGCTCAGGAGGATGAAACTATTCTACAAAACGGCATTCAGGCCATGGCAGCTATCGGTTCATCCACCTGGATCGGCCAGGAATGATCGGGTCCTGGCGGATTACGGAATTAGGGTCAAACAGCCTTCATCACGGCGCATTCGATCACGATGAACTGGCCGCCCTTTGAACGCTTCAGCGTCGTCGCCACGGACACCTTCACCCCGAACTCGTAGGGCGCGTGCGCCTTGCCCTTGCCGATGCATTCCACCTCGTGCGCATGCAGGCTGTAGATCTTGCGGCCGCGCTGGCGCTGACGCTGTTCGAGAACGGTGGAGGCCTGGTAGAGCGACCATTTGAAAAGCGCGTCCAGCTCCGCGTCGCCGGCGATCTGACGGGAGATGTCGCGGACGGTGCGCCCCAGATACGTCCTGAGCCTGCGCAGCGCCTTGTTGGCCCGCTTGAATTGCTTGGCGTGGGCGTAGCGCTGATACATGATCAGCGCCTGTTTGCCGACCCGGACATAGGACTGACGCAGGTCGAGCCGCGTCTTCTTCGCCAGCCGCACCAGCCGCTCGCGGGCGCGATGGATGAGCTTGGCGTCGGTCGGGAACATCACGTTCTTGGGTTGAACCGTCGTGTCGACAATGACCCGGCGCGTATCCTGCGGCTTCATCGCCCCAGTCTTGACCGCAATGCTGAGGCTTTCCTGCAGCAGCACCATGATCCGCTCCTCGCCCATGCGGCTGCGCCAGCGCATCATCGAGGAGCGGTCGAACGGCAGGTCGTGGCGGAAGAACTCCTCGCCGCACAGATACTGGAAATACGGGTTCTCGATCCAGCGTGCGCACAGCGCCTCGTCTGACAGGTTGAAGGTGTGCTTGAGGACGGCGAGCCCCGCCATCAGACGGGTCGGCAGCGGCGGCATGCCGGGACCGTCTGAATAGACCGCACCGAAGCGCGCCTCCAGCACCGGCCAGTCGATGGTGCGGGCCAGCCGCACCATCTCATCGTTCATGTGAGGATCTGATCAAGGCGAGCGCGGAACAGATCCTGTTCTCCAGTCTCGCGCCGCTCGCGTGGTCTGCCCATCGCCTGGCTCCCGATTCACTGCGATGAAAGCAGTGAATCACGCTTCGCCAGGCGGCGAAATCGCAAACTGGAATTGCGAGAAAACTATCCACAAACTGGCCGTTACCTGCAATTCGGAAGCCTGAAAAGTAGACTATTCCTATGCGATATCAGCGGCTTCCGTATTCTTCACGGCCGACGATTGCGGTTTGCCGCCTCTTGCGCCTTGGCCAGCAACGCGGCTCGCGTGGCCTCCGCGGCCTTGAACGAGAAGCAGTTCCAGTCGATCGGAGATGCCTGTGCAAACAATAATCCTGGATACGGTTAACATTCGTTCGCCGGTTAGCACCTGACGCTCTCGAGTAATGCGACGACGGTCTTCCTCTTTCGTAAGCGCCTCGCCGATCGCCTATGGATTTGGTGTTTTCCGGAATCGCCAAGGCATGAGTTCCTCGATCTGGCTCTGCGGATGGCCGTTGATGATGGCGTCGAGGGTTTCGGCGAGGTAGGCAACGGGATTGACGTCGTTGAGCCTGCAGGTAGCCACGACGGATGAGAGCAGCGCCCAGTTTTCGGCCCCGACTTCATGGCCAGCAAACAGAGCATTTTTTCTGGTCAAGCACGCTGTGGCAGAGTGGGGTTGCTGGTCAAATTAACTTTGTGAAGGCAAATCCTGCTTTATGTTGCAACTGATCGGCCCGAGGCGCCTGCCGCTATCCGCACCCATCTTGGCGCTACGGTCGGGGATGAGCGTATGTCGAAGCATGCGGTGCGAGGTGGTGATATTGCGGGACTGCTGGCGCGCTTTGCACAGCTTCGGGAAAAGGCTCAATTGCGCACCGGGAGACCTTTCCGATTTGTCGTCATCCAAGAGGCCGGTTTGGACGGGTTTTGGATCCACCGTGTCCTGGAGCGTGAGGGGATCGAGAGCCATGTTCTTGACCCTGCCTCCATTGCCACCTCGCGCCGGCGACGGCGGGCGAAGACCGATAAGATCGACGGCGAAACGCTGGTGCGCGCACTGCTTGCTTATAAACGCGGCGAGCCACGCGTATGCGCGATGGCGAAGCCACCGACGCCCGAAGCAGAGGATCGGCGCCGGATCTGCCGGGAGCGCAAGGTCCTGGTCAGTGAGCGGACGAGCCACGCCAATCGCATCAAGGGCTGCTATTTGCGCAAGGGATAACCGGCTATGATCCGCTGCGACGTGACCGGCGCGACCGGCTTGACGATCTCCGGACGGGTGATGGCCGTGTGCTGGGCAGGCAGCTCAAGGCGCAGCTCATTCGCGAACTCGATCGCCTCGAGCTGCTGTTCGAGCAGATCAAGTCAGTCGAAGCCGAGCGTGACGCGTTGCTGGCCGCCGATGTCGCTGACACGCCTGTGGCGTTCCTGCTCGACCTCAAAGGCATTGGCCCCGAGAGTGCCGCCATCTTGTATACGGAAGGGCTGTTCCGAAAGTTCGACAACCGAAGGCAGGTTCCAGCCTATGCCGGGCTTGCACCGACGCCTTGGCGGAGCGGATCAATCGACCGCGAGCAAGGCGTCTCAAACGCTGCCAATTCCCGGCTGAGAACAACGATGATCGAGCTTGCCTGGCTGTGGCTGCGCTACCAGGCCGAGTCAGCGCTCTCTCGTTGGTTCCGCGAACGAGCAGCGTGTAACGCTGGGCGCGGGCGCAAAACAGCGATCGTCGCGTTCGCACGAAAGTTGCTCGTCGGTCTCTGGAAATATGCGACCGCAGGGGTGGTCCTCGAGGGCGCCGTCATGAAAATCGCCTAGGCGATCAACCCTGCATGCCTGTGCCAATCAGCCCCCGCGGATTCCAGGGAGACAACCGAATCCGCCGCTGGTCTGAACCACCGACAGGAAGAATGGTCGCGTCCTCCTGAGCCCTTGCCCGCCGAATGCGGGATATTGGTGCAGCCGTCCCAGACGGCGACCGCATGTGAGTTGGACCAGGCTCGGAAATACGCCGCGCCGCGTCAACGCAGTTGGGCTCAAATCCTGGAAGCTCCGCCAACAGAAAAGGAGGAATTATGCGCCTTCGATATCACTTGACCCTGCAACTCGTCATGTGACGGTGACCATTTGCCGATTGCTGGGCAGGTAGTCCTTCCAGCGGAGACGAACCGCGCTGTCCTCAACGTCGATGAGGCGGTGGTTGGAAACGGCGACGCGGTGCGCATAATGCCCAGCAGAAGAGAAGGCCGGAATGTGCCTCGAGAGAACCCCATGCCGGCTGACGATACAGTCTCCAACGCGGGATGCTCAATGACTGTTGTAAAACAGTGTAGACTGTTGCAAAAATTTTACAATTTTTACAATAGTGTGAAAAAGATTCACAAATATTATCTTTATAGAATGTTCACCATGTGCGAAATAAGCCAAGACCTAAGTGATGAACATGCCATCAAATTAAAGGAAAAACATATGAATGATGCTGCAGGAGAAACCATTTTGCTACCTGAAATCGACTCATACTTCGGAGATGATTACGTCTATTTTGGGGATGTGATCAATTCGCCGGCGACAAGCGACCGGCAAGTTGGAGTAATTTGGAATCTTCTTTCTCTTGCCCAAGGGAACTCAGTTCTTGAACTTGGGTGTGGCTATGGGCGGATTACCAACCGATTGGCGGAAAAAGGAGCGCAGGTAGCCGGACTTGATATCGCGCCGACCTTGCTAAAAAAAGCCGAAGCGGATGCGGCTGAACGCGGTGTAAATGTCGAGTATGTTCTGGGCGACATGCGCTCAATTCCCTGGAGAGATCGATTCGACGCGGCTTTTCTATGGTACACGACGTTTGGCTATTTCGATGACGCGGATAATGAGAGAGTTCTTCGTGAGGCCGCTTCTTCACTTCGAAAGGGCGGACGTCTGCTGATAGATAACCCCACTCGCTTCGACCCGCGCCACAAGTTTCCTATATGCTCCGTTGCGCAGCGTAACGACGATGTACGAATCGATATATTTAGCAACGATGTACTAAGCGATCGCGAGAACCTCGAAAGGATTATCGTCCGCGATGGACGCGTTAGACGAACGCACCTTTCTTACAGGCAATATGGGTTTTCTGAATATGTTCGCATGTTGCGAAGCGCGGGCTTCGAGACTGTTGAAGCTTATGGGAAGGAAGGGGAACCGTTTACAGCCGATAGCTCGCGCCTCGTGGTAGTCGCACACAAATAATATCAACGGCATAGCCTAGCTGAACTGGTGTCTGTCCGAGAAACCGTTAGAAGACCATCCAGCGGCGAAATCCATCGTTAGACGCCTATCTTAGGGGATTTCGGCAAGACCTATGGTTTTTTGAGACTTTGCGCGTTGGCCAACGTACGCCTTCGAGAAAGTATGCCAATTGGCCGCCGCCGCCCTTCACCAGCCAAAGCATGTCGGGCAGGCATCTAGCGCATCCCCCAACGGTAGCTCGCGCTTTGGCAGGCTCCGCACATTGTCGGTTTCCGCAAGGTTGCCGCCCGCTTCATCTTTACAAAGGTAGGAGAGCTAATAATGCCAGCATTTACCCAACAAGAATATCGCGAACGCACGAATCGACTTCGCCAACAGATGGCGGAGCGTGGCATTGACGCACTGCTCGTCCTAAACGAGTCAAATATGAACTATCTGACTGGTTATGAGGGGTATTCCGATTACGTCCCACAACTGGTTCTCGTGTGTCAGGACGAAGAAGATCCGTGGTTGATATTGCGCGAGATCGATACCTTCTGCGCAACACGGACGTCGTACCTGCCCCAACCGCGCGTCCTAAGTTATCCGGAGAAATACATTGGTTCGAGCCAGCGCACGCCATGGCAACCGATTGCTGATCTGGTCAAGGAGCGTTGGAAATCCGGTCGGATTGGCGTCGAAATGGGGGCAAAAATACTTGGCATGAAAGGTCATGCCGCGCTTTCCGGTCACTTGGATCTCTCAAACGCTATCGATGCCGATGGCATGGTTGTTACGCTGCAACGAGTGAAGTCGCCGGCGGAACTCGCCTA